>DASUQY010000116.1:0-6285 GCA_036280315.1 Actinomycetota bacterium | reverse complement strand
GTACGTCGCCAGCGTGAACGGCGCCCCGGCGAACCCGATCAGCGGAACGCTCAGTTCCTTGCGGGCGAGCCGGATCGTCTCGAGCAGGGATGGCTCGTCTACGTCGGGCTCGAGCGGTCGGAGACGCTCGAGGTCTGCGGCAGCCCGGATCGGTTCGTCGACGACCGGACCGGTACCGGCCTCGATGTGCACCCCCACGCCGATTGCATCGAGGGGCTGCATGATGTCGCTGAACACGATCGCTGCGTCCAGCGGCATCCGGCGGAGCGGCTGGAGAGTGATCTCGACCGCGAGCTCCGGCTCTCGGCATACCTCGAGGATGTCGCGGTCGCCTCGCACGTCGCGGTATTCGGGCAGGTACCGTCCCGCCTGGCGCATGAACCAGACCGGCGTTCGGTCGACCGGCTGGCGACGGAGCGCGCGAAGCAAGCGATCGTTCATGGCCACGCACAGAGCATACGGACGCGCCGAATGGGCTCCGAACGCCGCTTCTCGCGCCCGCGGGTACAGTCGAGTTGGAGGCGATACGGAGAAACGATGCGCGGGTTCGATGAGTCCGAGTTCGGCCCCAACGCCTGGCTGGTCGACGAGTTGTACAGGCAGTACCTGGACGATCCGGAGTCGGTGAGCGAGGCGTGGCGGGAGTACTTCGAGGACTACCACCCTCGCACCGGAGACGGACAGGCCGCGCCCGCGCAGGCGCCCGCGCCCGAGCCGAGGCCTCCCGCGCCGGCCCCGCCGCCGGCGGCTGAACCCCTGAAACAGACGACAGACCAACCGGATGCGATCGAGGCTTCCACGCCGGACGGCGCGACCACGCCCCTCACCGGGGCCGCGGCCGTCATCGCGCGGCGGATGGAGGAAAGCCTCGCCGTCCCCACCGCGACGTCGGTCCGGACGGTCCCCGCCCGCCTCCTCGAGCTGAACCGCAGCCTCATCAACCGCCACCTCGAACGCGTTCGCGGTGGGCGCGTGTCATTCACGCACTTGATCGGGTACGCGATCGTGAAGGCGCTCGGGGCATTCCCCGGCATGAACCGTTCGTACGCCGTTGTCGACGGAAAGCCGACATCGATCGCGCACGAGCACGTGAACCTGGGCCTCGCCGTCGACGTGAAACGGGACGATGGCTCACGCACTTTGCTCGTTCCGGCGATCAAGTCGGCGGACGGTCTCGACTTCACCGCATTCCACGGGGCGTACGAGGAGCTGATCCGCAAGGTCCGCGCGAACAAGCTGACGCCCGACGACTTCGCCGGAACGACCGTCACGATCACCAACCCCGGCACCGTCGGGACGGCGATGTCCGTTCCGCGGCTGATCGCGGGGCAGGCCGCGATCATCGGCGTCGGCGCTATCGCCTTCCCGGTCGAGTACCAGGGCGCCGATCCCGAGACGCTCGCCGAGCTCGGCGTCTCGAAGGTCGTCACGCTCACGAGCACTTACGACCACCGCGTGATCCAGGGAGCAGAGAGCGGCGAGTTCCTGGGCCGCGTCCACGAGCTGCTGCTCGGCGGGCACAACTTCTACGGCGAGGTCTTCCGTTCGTTGCGACTGCCGTACCGACCGATCCACTGGACCGTCGATACGAGGCCCCGCGAGGACTCGCTCGATTCGCGCGAGAAGCAGGCCCGCGTCCTCCAGTTCGTGAACAACTACCGGGTACGCGGTCACCTCATCGCCGACCTGGATCCGCTCGCGACGGCGCCTCCGCCGACGCATCCAGAGCTCGACCCGGCGAACCTCGGGTTCACGATCTGGGACCTCGAGCGGAACTTCGTCACGGGCGGGCTCGCCGGAACGCGCGAGGCGACGCTCGACGCGATCTGGCAGATCCTTCGGGACGCGTACACGGGAACCCTCGGCGTCGAGTACATGCACATCCAGGATCCCGAACAGAAGGAGTGGATCCAGCAGCGCGTCGAGGGCGATTCGGACGGAATCACGCCGGATGATCGGCGGCACATCCTGTCACGACTCACGGAGGCCGAAGCGCTGGAGCGATTCATGCACCAGCGGTTCCTCGGTCACAAGCGGTTCTCGCTGGAAGGCGCCGAGAGCCTCATCCCGATCGTCGCGGAGACCCTCGACCAGGCCGCCGATGCCGGGCTCAACGAGGTGACGATGGGCATGGCGCATCGCGGACGTCTGAACGTTCTGGCCAACGTGATCGGCAAGAGCTACTCACAGATCTTCCGAGGCTTCGAGGGAGAGCTCGATCCGCTGTCCGTGGAGGGCTCGGGTGACCTCACGTACCACCTCGGCGCGACCGGAAAGCACACGTCGCGCGGCGGCAACGACGTGAAGGTCTCGCTTTCGGCGAACCCCAGCCATCTCGAATCCGTCGACCCGGTGGTCGAGGGAATCGCGCGCGCCAAGGAGGACCTGCTCGGCTCGATCGACGGCGCGCCGGTGCTTCCGCTGTTGATCCACGGCGAAGCGGCGTTCGCCGGACAAGGCGTCGTCGCCGAGACGCTGAACCTGTCGCAGCTCCCCGGGTACCAGACGGGCGGAACCATCCATGTCGTGGTGAACAACCAGCTCGGGTTCACCACCTCGCGCGAGCACGCGCGGTCCAGCGTGTACGCCAGCGACGTGGCGAAGACGGTGCAGGCGCCGATCTTCCACGTGAACGGCGACGACCCGGAGGCGTGCGTCCGCGCCGCGCGCCTTGCGTTCGAGTTCCGGCAGACGTTCGACAAGGACGTCGTCATCGACATGTGGTGCTACCGCCGGTGGGGGCACAACGAAGCGGACGAACCGTCGTTCACGCAACCCGTCATGTACTCGCGCATCGGCGAGCTGCGCTCGGTACGTAAGCGCTACATGGAAGCGCTCGTCAACCGGGGCGAGCTTTCGCTCGAGGAGGCCGAGAGCGCGTTGGAGGCCTTCTCGGAACGTCTCCGTCAGGCGTACGACGAGACGAAGGAGCAGCAGCCGAGCGTTCCGACGACCGAACGCGAGCGGCCCGAGCCGGTCTCGGCAGCTCCGCTCGAGACGGGCGTCGAACGCGAACGGCTGGATCAGATCGCCGACGCCCTCACGCGCGTGCCCGATGGATTCTCGGCGCATCCGAAGATCGAGCGATGGCTCGAGGACCGGCGCAGCAGGCTCACGCAGAACAACGTGGATTGGGCGTTCGCCGAAGCACTCGCGTTCGGATCGCTGCTGCTCGAGGGGATCACGATCCGCCTCACGGGGCAGGACACACGGCGCGGAACGTTCAGTCAGCGTCACGGGGTCCTCGTCGACCAGCGGACGGGCCAGGAGTACCTGCCGTTCCAACACGTCGCGGAGCGGCAAGGAAAGGCGTTCATCTACGACAGCCTGTTGTCGGAGTTCGCCGCGATGGGCTTCGAGTACGGCTACTCGGTGGCGGATCCGGACGCGCTCGTGCTGTGGGAGGCGCAGTTCGGCGACTTCGTCAACGGTGCGCAGGTCATCGTGGACCAGTACGTCGTCGCGGCAGAGGACCGCTGGTCGCAGACGAGCGGACTCGTCCTGTTGCTGCCCCACGGCTACGAGGGCCAGGGGCCGGAGCACTCGAGCGCTCGCCTGGAGCGATTCCTGAATCTCGCCGCGGGGGACAACATCGAGATCGTCGTGCCGTCGAACGGGGCACAGTACTTCCACCTGTTGCGGCGACAGGCGCTGCGCGACGTTCGCAAGCCACTGGTGGTGTTGACGCCGAAGTCGTTGCTGCGGCTCGGAGCGGCCGCCAGTTCGAGCGGCGAGCTCGAGTCCGGTCACTTCCGTCCCGTGCTGCCAGATCCGACGCCGCCGGAGCGAGCGAGGCGTGTGCTGCTCTGCCAGGGGAAGCTGTTCTACGAGCTCGCCTCGTGGAGGAGCGAACAGGACATCGATGACGTTGCGATCGTCCGGCTGGAGCAGTGCTACCCGTTCCCGGCCGATGCGCTCCGATCCGAGCTCGAGCGGTTCGGCGACGCAGAGGTCCTCTGGGTTCAGGAGGAGCCGGAGAACATGGGCGCCGGCCGGTTCGTCTGCAGGAACCTGAGGGAGCGGCTCCGCGTGGAGGGTCGTTTGGTATCGCGCGCCGAGAGCCCCAGCCCGGCGACGGGGAGCCTTACGCTCCATAAGAAGGAACAGGCCGAGCTCATCGACCGCGCCTTCGCGCGCAACGGTTAGCGAACACCGGATGGTCGTTCGGCTCAGTCACCTCTTCATGATCGTGTCGAACGTCGAGGCGCAGGTTCGGCTGTTGGTGGACGTCGTGGGGCTCGAACTCCTCGTTCAAGAGGAGGAATACGTCCGCGTCGGCGGCAACGGCGGCTTCTACATCGGCATGGAGCAGGGAAGCCCGTCCGTTGGCGACGACGTGGACGTCAACATCGAGGTCGACGACGTCGACGCCGCGTACGGACGTTTGATCGAGGCCGGTGTCGAGGTCGAGGGACCGCCCGAGCAGCAGGAGTGGGGCGCGAGGCACCTGTGGTTCCGAGACATTGACGGCCGTCGCATGTCGCTGTTCACGCCATAGGGGTTCGCCGCATGCCTGCCGAGCAGAAGAACGGGCGGCCGGGGACGATCCTGCTGACAGACGATCCGGTCGAATCGATCGACGAGTACGTCGAGCGCGGCGGAGGCCTCGGACTTGCCGCTGCGCGCGACCGGTCGCCGGACGAGGTGATCGAGGAGGTCCGTCGGTCCGGCCTTCGCGGTCGAGGAGGCGGCGGGTTCCCGACCGGCATCAAGTGGCGCACCGTTCGCGACGACCCGAGCGGGACGAAGTTCGTCGTGTGCAACGCCGCCGAGGGTGAGCCGGGAACGTTCAAGGACCGCTGGCTGCTTCGCGCCAATCCGTACCAAGTCGTGGAAGGGCTCGGCATCGCGGCGTACGCCGTCGGAGCGGAGCGAGCCTTCATCGGCATCAAGACGGCGTTCGAGCAGGAGATCGAACGCCTTCGCGTGGCGATGGAGGAGATGGCGGAGCGCGATCTGATCGGCCCGGTCGCCGTGGAGCTCACGCCGGGTCCGGACGAATACCTGTTCGGCGAAGAGAAGGCGCTGCTCGAGGTCATCGAGGGCAACGAACCACTCCCCCGTGTCGTGCCACCGTGGATGGAAGGACTCTTCCGATCCCCGGACTCGCCCAACCCAACGGTCGTCAACAACGTGGAGACGCTCGCGAACGTCCCGCACATCCTCCGGCGCGGCGCCGAATGGTTCCGCTCGTTCGGCACGGACGAGTCTCCGGGAACGATGGTGTTCACCTTGTGCGGCGACGTTCGTCACCCCGGCATGTACGAGCTGCCGCTAGGGTTCTCGCTCCGGGACCTGATCTATGGGATCGGCGGCGGTCCGCGCGAAAGTCGCCAGCTGAAGGCGGTCTTCCCCGGCGCGTCGAACACCATCATCTCGGCGGAGCAGCTCGACGCCCCGCTCGCGTTCGAGACCATGCGCGCCGTCGGGACGGGCCTCGGATCCGGCGGCTTCGTCGTGTACGACGACACGGCCTGCATCGTCCGAGCAACCCTGGCGTTCTCGCGGTTCCTCTATGTCGAGTCGTGCGCGCAGTGCCCGGCCTGCAAGCACGGCACCGGCGCCATCACGCAGCTCCTCGAGCGGATCGATCGCGGCGACGGCACGGCCGCAGACGTCGAGACGATCCTCGCGCGAGCTCTGACGGTCACCGACGCGCAGCGGTGCGCGCTACCGACGGGCGAGACCCTGATCGCCCAGAGCGCCGTTCAGGTGTTCGGCCACGAGTTCGAGGAGCACCTCGGTCGACCGTGCCCGCGTCGGCGCGACCTGCTCGTGCCGAGGATCGTCGACTTCGACGACCGCGCGGGCGACTTCGTCTACGACGAGCGCTACCCACTCAAGCAGCCGGACTGGACGTACGCGGATGAACCCAGCGCATGAGATCTATCCAGATAACCCGTACTCGTCGGCGAAGTCCCACGCTCGGACGACGCCCGGCTCGAGCCGGACTATGACGAGATCGTCGTCCACAGAGCTCGCGTACGCCGTTCCTTTCTCCTCGCCGAGATAGCGCACGGCGATCCGGCGATTCGTCTCGACGATTTCGTCCGTGAACAGCTTTGCGCGAGCGCGGAGCTCGATGCCGCGATACGGGGGCTCCTGATCGAACACGACCAGACCGGCGCGCGGGTCGCCGCGCACGTGTTGCGCTTTCGCGTCGTCGACACCGACAACGACGTTGAACCCACCATCGCGCCACTCGTGCCAGACCGGTGACAGCAGCGTGTCGCCGTTCGAGCGGTGCGTCGCCAAGACCGCAACGATCGGACGCTCGAGCAGGTC
>DASUQY010000115.1:0-2160 GCA_036280315.1 Actinomycetota bacterium | reverse complement strand
GTTGCCCGGCAGCAGCAGTTCGTGAAGGCATTCAAGGGCCAGGTACAGGAGAGCTTCGCGGCGACCTCGCTGCCCAAGATCGTGAATGCGATCACGAACAACGTCGAGGTCGCGCAGGGCGGCGGTGTCGACGTCGACGGGCGAACGGTCCTCTCGTACGCGCTGTTCGCCTACGGATTGCCGCGCGGCCGCGTGTTCCAGACGCGCATCGAGGGGCTTGAGGGTTTCACGGATCTCACGACCGACTCCGAGAACATCACGAGGGCGATCGAGACGTTCACGCATCCCGACGTGGAGTCGTCGCAGAAGGCCACGGCCGTGGCGCTCGGCGAGAAGCGGAAGACACGAGCACCTGCTCCGGGCGCGACGACGATCACCGTCCTGAACGGCAACGGTGTCACCGGCTCCGCATCGACCGCCGGCTATCTCCTCGACCGCCGCTCATACGACGTGGTCACGCCGCCGAACGGGCTCCCCGCCAATGCTCCGAGCTTCGACTACTTCCGGACCCAGATCTACTTCGACCGCTCGCGGCGCGGCGCGAAAGAGGCCGGGCAGAAGGTCGCGAACCTGTTTGCGTCGGCCGAGCTGAAGCCGCTCCCGCGGGCGATCTCCCAGCTCGCGAACGGTGCGATGCTGACGGTCGTCGTGGGCCAGACGTTCCACGGGAGCCTCGCCCCTGCGCCGATCGACCAGACTCCGAAGCGGGAGCGGCCGAACGTCGTCTACGGCCCGAACGCCGCGATCGACGAGCTCCGCGAGCGCCGCAACCGGGTCCCGTTCCCGCTCATGGTCCCGACCGTGATCGAACGGAGCTCGTGGACGGACTCGACGATGCCCGCACGGCTGTACTGGATCGACGAGGGCGAGAAGCACAAGGCGCTGCGCCTCGTCTACCGCATGGGCTCGAACGAGTACTGGGGCGTGCAGATGACCGACTGGGACGACGCGCCGGTGCTCGCGGACAAGAGCCTCACGCGCCGAATCGGCGGCCGCGTGTACGACCTCTACTACAACGGCCCGAAACTCCACATGGTCGTGCTCAACACGCCGAAGGCCGACTACTGGGTCGTGAACACCGTGCTCGACCGGATCTCGAACGAGACCATGCTCGCGATCGCCAAGGGCCTGAGGCCGCTCAGCTCCGTGAAGAGGAAGTAGCGACATGAAGGTCGCGGTCTTCGGCGCGGGGTACGTCGGCCTCGTCACCGGCGCATGCTTTGCCGAGCTGGGTCACGACGTCGTCGTGCGCGACGTGGTCGAGGCGAAGGTCGACGCGCTGCGAGCCGGCGTCGTCCCGATCCACGAGCCGGGACTCGACGAGATCCTCGCGCGGAACGCCGAGCGGCTGGTCTTCACCACGGACGTAGCCGAGGCGGTCGAGGGCGCCGACGTCGTCTACATCGCCGTCGGCACGCCGCCGACCTACTCGGGGGATGCCGACCTGTCCGACGTGTGGACCGTCGTCGACGAGCTGCCGCAGGTCGACCGACGGATCGTCCTCGCCATGAAGAGCACCGTTCCGGTCGGCACGGGCCGCGCGGTGCGCCACAAGCTCGACGACCGCGGTCTGAAGAATGTCGGATACGTCTCGAACCCCGAGTTCACGGCTGAGGGCACCGCCGTCCGCGACTTCATGCACCCGGATCGCATCGTCGTCGGGGCGTTCGACGAAGCCGACGGCGACGTGGTGGCCGCGCTGCACGACGGAATCGACGCCAGGATCGTGCGAACCGACGTGCCCTCCGCGGAGATGGTGAAGCTCGCATCCAATGCGTTCCTGATGACACGCGTCAGCTTCATCAACGAGATCGCCAACGTCTGCGAAGCGACGGGTGCCGACGTCGTCGCCGTCGCCGAGGCAGTCGGGCTCGACCATCGCCTGGGCTCGCACTTCCTCTGGGCCGGGATCGGGTATGGCGGCAGCTGCTTCCCCAAGGACTCACTGGCGCTCAAGCAGCTTGCGGCGAACTCGGGCTACAACTTCCAGCTCCTTAACGCCGTCATCGAGGTGAACGAGCTCCAGAAGCGGCGTGTCATCGGGAAACTCGAGCGACGGCTCGGCCCGCTCCGCGGCAAGCGCATCGCGCTCCTCGGTCTCGCGTTCAAGCCGGGAACGGACGACATGCGCGAGGCTCCGAGCCTCGTGCTCGCCGGCCG
>DASUQY010000114.1:0-2212 GCA_036280315.1 Actinomycetota bacterium | reverse complement strand
GTGAAGCCGAGGCGCTTGGTTACTTCGGCAACCACGGCGCCTTCGAATCCCTCGCCGTTCGCTGGATCGTTGATCTCGAACTCGGAGTCCCCGCTCGTCCCCCCCTCCCACCACGGCGGAAAGGCGGGGTTGCCGGTTCCGACCGTCAGCGTTCCGGACGTCTGGAAAGCATCGGCGTTTGACTCCGCACACTCGGCTGCGGTCTGCGGGCCGGTCGCTCCCGTCGGCGACGTCTCGCCCGTCGGCCCGCCGATCGTCGGATCGTCCTCGGCGCATGCCGCGAGCAAGAGGCCGGTCGCGGCGAAGACCACCAACACCTTGCGCATCTGGAACCCCCTCGATCGCGGAACGCGCGCGCCGGCCCCGGCGCGCGCGGAGCCTAGCACACGCTGTTTTCTACGCAGATCGGTCGCAGCAAGGTTCGTTCCTTGCTGCGCACGCTACTTCCGGGGCTCCCACGAGAAGTACCGCGCCGCGAGAACGAGTCCGACGAGCCCCCACGCCGCCACAAAGAGCACGTCCATCCACTCGAATGGGAGTGGGGAACCGTAGAACGATCCCATGCTCGCTTCGCTGAAGTGCTTGACCGGGAAGATGTTGCCCACCGTCTTCAGCCACTGCGGCGCGTCCTCGCCGAGTGGGATGAAGATTCCAGAAAGGAACAGCAGCGGAAGGATGATCGCGTTCACGATCGGCGGCGCCGCGTCGGCGTTCGGCACGATCGCCGTTGTCGCGAGCCCTAGCGCCGAGAACGCGATCGCGCCGATGATGATGGTGACGAGGAACTGCAAGAGGTTCGTTCCCGTCGGGACGTCCGCGGCGTAGAAGGCTGCGCCGAACGCTGCCGTGATCGCGATCAGAACGAGCGAGATGAGCACGGCATGGATCACGCGACCCGTGACGTAGATCCACGCGGGGAGCGGCGTCCCGCGCGTCCGCTTCAAGATCCCCGCGTCACGCGTGAAGGCGATGCCGATTGCCAGATTCGTGTAGGTGGCCGAGATGACCGCGAACGTTCCCATCGCGGCCACGAAGTAACGGTCCTCCTCGATCACCACGCCCGGCGCCACTTCGACGACGTCGCCGCCGAGCAGCGCCGTGAAGATCACCAGGAACATCAACGGGAACGCGAACGTGAAGAACGCCGACGCCGGGTTCCGCCAGAAGGCCTTGTTAGTGAAGCGAACCTGCCGGAGCACGAGCGCCGTGTCGTTCATTCGGCCTCAACCACTCCGTCGGTCAGCTCGAGGTAGATGTCCTCGAGCGTGGGGCGCGTCACCTCGAGCCCTTCTAGCTCCACTCCCTGATCGATCGCCCATCCGGTCAGCTCGTGCAACGCCCGAGTCGGATCCGAGGAACGCAGTTCGTAGCCGTTGGCGGTCCGAACGACGCCACGTGCGATCTCGGGCGGGTCCGCCCCGTCGGGCGCACGGAACCTGATGATGCTCACGGCGACGTCACGCCCGCCGAGGCTGGACGGTGGCCCCTCGGCGACGATCAGGCCGCGCGAGATGACTGCAACTCTGTTGGCGAGCGTCTGCGCTTCGTCCATGTAATGAGTGGTCAGGAACACCGTTTTGCCGAGCGCAGTGAGGTTCTGGACGATCACCCACGCGTTCCGGCGGGCGCCAGGGTCGAATCCCGTCGTGGGCTCGTCGAGGAACAGCAGCTCGGGATCGCCGGCAAGGGCGATCGCCACGTCGAGCCGGCGCTGCTGGCCCCCCGACAGCTTGAGGACTCGCGTGTCTCGCTTCTCGTCGAGGCCGACCAGATCGAGCACCTCGTCGACGTTTCGAGGCTGGGGGTAGTAGGTGGCGAACATGTCGACGGTCTCGCGAACGGTCAGGTACGGATCGATGCCCGTCGACTGCAGCACGATTCCGATCCGGCGACGGAACGCACGTTCGCGCTTCGCCGGATCGTGCCCCAACACGGAGACCTCACCGGCCGAACGCTCGCGGTAGCCCTCGAGGATCTCAACGGACGTGGTCTTCCCGGCGCCGTTCGGGCCGAGAAGCGCAAACACCTCGCCGACGCCGACGGAGAGATCGATGCCGGCGACCGCCTCCACGTCGCCGTACGACTTGCGCAGCCCACGAACCTCGATCGCGACGCTCACGACGGGACGTACCCTCGCTGCTTGTCCACCACGTTCTCGAGCGGAAGGCCCGTAAGGTACCGCTCGAGGTTCTGCACGAACAGCTCCACGATC
>DASUQY010000113.1:0-2050 GCA_036280315.1 Actinomycetota bacterium | reverse complement strand
GAAGACCGCGAGCGCAGGCGCCGCTCTCTGGAACGATCCGACTTTCGACCCGGAGCGCAGAAATCCGATTCCGATCCCCAGGAAGCTGCCGAGCAAGACGAAGTTCGAGAAGTACGAGAGGTAGACGACGTTCGAGCCCGCCCACCTGATGAGCGCGAGCTCCACGAACAACATCAGGAAGCTGAGCAGAACGAGGCGACCGCGTTCCTTCGGAGCACCCGTCGCTCGAGCGACGGACGGCTCGACGGTGGACGCGGGCTCAAGGCCGGTCCGGTCGGCGGCAAGCGACATGCGGTGTTGGGCCTCCTTTGGCCATTCACCTTCGACCGAGGAACGCCGCTGCTTGAGGTTGGGCCACTGATCAGCCCGAACTGGCCGCCTGCCAGGTGGCACGCGGACAGATCCCGTTGGTGTGCCTCAGCTAAGACAGTCGCCAGCGACCCCGCATCGGCATGCCCGATCGAATAGGTCGCGGAGCCCGCCGCGACGTCAGGGTGAAGGCGGTGGGGTGGTGGGCGATGGACTCGGCGACGGGCTCGGGCTCGGCGTTGGGCTCGGGGTCGGCGTCGGGGTGGGGACGGGCTCCTCCAGCAGCTCTTCGACGAAGCCCTGGTCGGGGGCCCGGTCAATGCACGTTGTCGGACACTGCGTCCCGGTGTACAGCGAGGACGCCGCCCAGAAGAACGACGTTCGCCGCGGACCGATGAGGACCCTCCCGAGCCCGAGCGCCACCCACGCGGATCGCCCGCCAAACTTGTCGGACTGCAGCTTCGCGATCTCGGCCTGCGTTCCGTTGGCCAAGACGCGGTGGAGCGTTCCGAGCATCTCTTGACGGCGAGAGCGAAGCACGACCACGTAATCGATGGTCTGGTCTCCGCGCGTGTCGAGCTCGACGACGAAGTACCCGCGATCGTAGATCTGACGCGGCCGCCACCTGGCGATCGTGAGGAACGTCCACACCAGCGGTCGTTGGTGTCCCAGACGCACCGTCCGGAGGTCGAGCAGTCCTTCGGTGTCGTTCCCGTCCTGCGGGCTCGTGTGGTTGGCGACGGCCGGCAGCGCGAGCGCGAGCGCCGCAGCAGCGATGGCCACGCCGACCACCAAGCGTCGCATCACGCCATTCCTCGTCGAACCGTGCGAACGGTGGCGACGACGACCAACGTGGCAAGCACGAGGCCGAGCGCGACGAGCGCGGCCGGTACGAGCTCGCCGCCAGAGGGAGCGACCATGTCGGCCCCGATCCACGTGTCCGTACCTCGACGCCACGCGACGAGCGCGACGATCGCCAGCGCGCCGTTCCGCGCCAACAGGAGCCTGTAGTCCCGAACCCTCACCGTACCGAAGCATCCGCAGTCGAGCCGCGGTCCGTTCCGGATGCGGGCGGCGACGATCCCAACCGAGAACACCCCGAGAACCCCCAGAGAAAGGACTCCGGCGGTCGACGGCAGGCCGAGGAGCGGGAGGACCCCGATCCCGAGCTCAACGAGAGGAACGCCGACCGCCACCGTGCGCTCGGACCCGCCGCCGAACCCGTACGACTGAAGCGATCGTCTCCACCGACGAGAGCGCACGACCTTGCTCACGGCGGCCCACCCGAACGCGATCGCCAGAGTCGTCGCGGCAACGCCGCCGAGGTCGCCCAGCTGGCCGCCTCGCCGGATCGCGAACGCCGCCGTACCGATCACCGCGAGAAGCGCTCCGGCGTGCGCGACGCGCCACCCGACCCACGATGCCGATGAAGACAGCCGGCCGACGAGCGCCGTCCCGTCTTCCTGCGTTCGTGAGGTCGACGCGACCGACGCGCTCAAGCCGCGCGCAACGCCGAACGGCGCCACGATCAACGCGCCCAGCAGCGGTCGTCCCGTCGCGATCGCGGCCGAGCTGACCACGACGAACGTCCCGTGCCGAAGGAACGTGAGAAAGCCGATCCCGAGGCCCATCCCGTACAGCAGCGCCGCCGTCTCGAACCCAAAGAACGTCCGCCACCAGTCGGGAACCTGTCGCCGGAGCTGCGGCACCGGAACGCGCACGCCGAACGCCTCGCGCGCGA
>DASUQY010000112.1:0-2691 GCA_036280315.1 Actinomycetota bacterium | reverse complement strand
TCCTCTGCCTCTTCGCCCTCCTCGTCCAGCTCTTCGTCTTCGATGGTCTCTTCGGCGTCTTCCACGGTGGTCTCCTAAGCCGGGGGATTGTAATGCCGGGCATCTCCCTGGCAAGCCCCACCAAGAACACAGAGGCTTCCCTTCACATTCCCGTCGGAAACGACGTGGAGGCAGGAAAACAGAGAGAAGGACCCGAGTGGCCTTTGGGGCCGCGACGCCGGGGCGCCGCGTTCTCTACTCAGCCTCTCGGGTCCTTCAACGGCCGCCGCCGAAACGGCGTCCAAAACCAAGCTACGAGCCGAACGAGGCGCGTGTCAAATGTGCAGGTCGCGCGACCGCTTTCGCGAGATTCGCGGACGCGGTTCAGGCCGCGTAGACGTCCCGGCCGATGCTCACGGTCAGGATTGGCCGGAGGCCGTCGAGCGATTCCGCCGAGAGCGGGTCGTCGTCGTACGCGGCGAAGTCCGCGTGCTTGCCGGGCTCGAGCGTTCCCTTCTTGTCCTCGTGGTGCGCAAGGCGAGCGCTCCCGATCGTGCAGATCCGGACGGCGTGCTCGCGCGTCAGGCGTTGCGAGGGGTCGTGATGCAGCTCGAGTGCGGTGATCGCGGTCATCGGATCGATCGGCGTGATCGGCGTGTCGGACCCCGCGCCGACCTCGAGGCCGCGGTCGACCATGTCGCGGAAGGCATTCATGCCGAACGCGCGGGAGGCGCCAAGCCCCTGCTCGTACAGGCCGCCCGCCCCGCCCCAGGTGGAGTCGAAGCTCGGCTGGACGCTGATGCCAAGGCCCAGCGCGGCTGCGCGCTCCATCAGCGAGCGGCTGGCCATCTCGAAATGCTCCACGCGGTGTCGGCGTGCCCTGAAGTGGCGCCGGCCGCGCGAGTCGAGCGTCAAGTAGACGCGTTCCCACGTCGAAACCACCTGTTCGATCGCGGCGTCGCCGATCGCGTGCACCCCCACCTGAAGGCCGGCGAGGTGCCCGTCGTGGAAGAACTGTGCAAGCGCGTCGTCATCGAAGTTCGATCTGCCGGTGTCCGCCGTGTCGTCGTACGGCTCCGCGACCCATGCCGTTCTCGCACCGATCGACCCGTCGACGGGGAGATCGCCGCCGATCGCGGGGAGTCCGAGGTCCATCACCTGCGGGATGTCGGTCGTCGCCACATAGGGAGCGACGTCGACCGGCAACCGAGATCTGTGGCCGAGGAGGATCTCCAGATCGCGGATCCCCCGCTCGCGGGGCATCGACATCTCGTGGATCGTGGTGACGCCGTTCGACACCGCGAGGCTCGCCGCGGCGAGCTGAAGCTCCTCGACGTCGCCCTCGGCGAGATGCGTCGAGAACCACCGGCGGAGCGATGCGTTCGCCTCCAGGGTCACCTTCCCCGTCGCCTGACCCGTCTCGTCCACCCCGAGGCCGTTGCGCTCGAGCACGCCCGATTCCTTCAGCGCGCGCGAATTCGCCAGCGTCAGGTGTCCGTCGACGCGAACGATCGCGAGCGGAACGTCGGAGATCGCGTCGAGGTCGGCGAGCGTGGGGAGCGCTCGAACGGGCCAGGTTGACTCGTCGTACCCGTGGACCAGCACTGGCCCATCACGGTTCTCGACGACCCGCCCGACGATCCGCATCAGGTCTTCCGCTGACGTCGCGGTTCCGAGGTCCGGCGCCTGCAGATGGATGCCCGTTCCGGTGAGGTGAACATGCGAGTCGACGAACCCCGGGATGATCGTCGCCCCGGGAAGCTCGACGATGCGGTCGGCTTCCGGTGGATCGCCGGTGCCCACGCGCTGGACGTGACGATCGTCCACCAGGATCCACTCGCCGGTACTCGGGTACGAGAGCGTGTGCACGCGAGACGCGCGGTACACGGTACGCATGGCAGCGGAGCTTAGCCCACGGGCACCGCCGACTTTTCCACAGCGCCATGTGTCTCGGTTTCGAGACAGCCGTCGAGGGCGATGGAAACCGTCGTGTCGGCCGGCAGGGTGCATGGATCAACAACAACTCGCGTCTTGCGCTCATTCAGCTCGAGCCCGACGGGTTCGAGCGCGGCGCGGACGATCGCCAGGACGCGTTCGGCTTCCACCGGACCCGCCGTGACGGCCACGACGTCGTCCACCCAGCGCAGGTGCGTGATACCGAGCGCGGCGAGGCTCCGGTCGACGGCCGCGAGCACGGCGTTCGCCAGTACCGGCGAAGGCTCGGGCCCGACCGGCAGGCCGACGATGCCGGTCGCCTCGAGCCTGTGGAGGAACGAGACCACTCGCGCCGACTCGAATGGGTCGCAGCCTGCGGCGCGAAGCGCCCAGCCGATTGCCTCCGGGGAGATCGACCGGTAGCACGCTCGGACATCGGCGAAAACGACGCATCCACTCCCGGTCGCGAGACGAGCCAGCCGCGCGTTGAACGCCGCTCGCTCGTCGCGCCAGGGGCGGAAGCGCAGACGCGGCGGATCGACCGACCAACCGACGAGGCGGTTGGCCGCCACGACCGGCGAGAGTGAGCTCTCGACGTCCGCGGCAATGGAGGCGACAAGCGATATGTAGCGTGCATCGAGCGACGGATGGAGCACAACGAGCTCACGCGCGGCGGGCGTCCGCGCGACGCGCCATGCATCACGTTCGATCAAGGCGAACCCTCTCCCCCAACCGGCCCGGGAGAGGCGGGACCGCCGCGGCGCGACCAGTCTCATC
>DASUQY010000111.1:0-4520 GCA_036280315.1 Actinomycetota bacterium | reverse complement strand
GACGCTCGGCGTAAGGTACGCACGGCATGGTCGCCTCCTCCGCCTATGAGGCGCGACTATCGAATCTCCTTCGACGGGTGTCGATCGGCGATGTAACGCCCCACGACGCCGTGGAGGAGCTTCGCGACCTGCCGTTCAGCGACCTCGGATTCGCGAAGGTCGACCATCACCGCGAGCTGCGGCAGGGAGCGTGCGAGATCGTGTACGCCGAGGGCAAGACGCCGGCCGAGGTTCGATCGATCGTGGCGCGACTGCTCGAGCGCAACGACGGACCCCTTCTCGTCACCCGGGCTTCTTCAGAGCACGTCGAAGCCGTTCACCAGGTTGCGGCAGGTATCGACGTCGAGATCGTCGAGCGGCCGAGGGCCAGATGCATCGCGCTGCGCCGAAACGGTTCGGCCGCGCGGGGAATGGTGCTCGTGATCACCGCAGGAACGTCCGATCTTCCGGTCGCGGAAGAGGCCGAGCTCACCGCGTCGCTGCTCGGTGCGCAGGCCGAGATCGTCGCGGACGTGGGCGTCGCCGGCTTGCATCGCATCTCGGCGGCGCAACCGCGCCTTGCCTCTGCGAACGCGGTCGTCGTGGTGGCCGGGATGGAGGGAGCGCTGGCCAGCGTCGTCGGCGGCATGGCGGCCTGTCCCGTCATCGCGTGTCCGACGAGCGTGGGATACGGCGCATCGTTCGGAGGGCTCGCCGCGCTCCTGTCCATGCTCTCGTCGTGCGCTCCGGGCGTGGCCGTCGTGAACGTCGATGACGGCGTCGGCGCCGGGTACATCGCGGCGATGATCGCGCGTTCGGCGGCGCGATCCTGATGAACCTCGCGTACGTCGACGTCGTCGGTGGCGCTGCGGGCGACATGCTGCTCGCCGCACTGCTCGATGCCGGGGCCGACCGCGACGCGGTTGCGGATGCGGTGTCGTCGGTGCTCGATCGCCGCATCGAGTGCTCGACGGCCGAGGTGAACCGCCGCGGACTGCGCGCGCTCGCGCTCTCTCTACCCGAGGATGTCTCGGCGACCCGCCGAACGACTCGCGCGTTGATGGACGCGGTCAAGCGGGCAACGCTCGATGAGGGCGTTCGAGAGCGAGCCACCTCGGTCCTCGCTCGGCTCTTCGAGGCCGAGGCTCGCGTCCATGGCGTCACTCTCGAGTCGCTCGAACTCGAAGAGCTCGGTACGGACGACACGCTGGTCGACGTCGTCGGGATCGTGGCAGCCCTCGATTCGCTTCGGATCGAACGCATCGCGGTCTCGTCGATCCCCATGCCGCCGCCGTCGGACGACGGAGGGCACGGCTCGCCCGCGCCCGTCACACTGGAGCTCCTGTCCGGCTTCGCGCTCCACGCGTCCGCGGCCGGTCGCGAGCTTGCCGAGCCCGTCACGCCGACCGCGGCCGCCGTCTTTTCGGCACTGGGTGAGCCCTCACCCGTCATGCCGGCGATGGTGCTCGGCGTCACCGGCGTCGGCGCCGGGGCGCGCGATCCATCGTCCGTCCCCAACGTCGTGCGCGTCTTGATCGGCTCGTCACAAGACGTACCTGCCGAGGCCTGGCCTCGCGTGCTCCTCCTCGAGACGAACGTCGACGACCTCTCGCCTGAGCTCGTGCCGGATGCGATCGACGCCCTACTCGGAGCCGGAGCGCTCGATGCGTGGACGACGCCGGTCATCATGAAGCACGGTCGCCCCGCGCTCACGGTCTCGGCGCTGTGCACGCGAGAAGCCGTCGGCGACGTCCGACACGCCTTCTTCGAGTCGACCTCGACCCTGGGCGTCCGGATCCACGAAGTGGAAAGGCCCGAGCTGGAACGCCGCACGGTGGAGGTCGACCTCGATGAGGGCGGGCCGCGCATCCGCGTGAAGATCTCGTTTCTCGACGGCCGGGCGATCAACGCCAAGCCCGAGCACTCCGACGTCGTCGATGCGGCCCGAAAGCTCGGCCGCTCGGTTCGGGCCGTACACGCCGACGCGACGGCGGTCGCACGCCGCCTCCTCGAGGAGACGTCGAACTGAGCGAGTCAGCCCTCGAACTGCCCGACGACACCGTCCTGAAGGCGATCGAGCACGCGGAGCGGCACATCCGTGGTTATGGTGACCGAGCGCTCGTTGCGTTCTCCGGTGGCGTCGACTCATCGGTCGTCCTCGCCTTGGCCTCGCGAGCGCTCGGTGCGGAGAACGCAGAGGCCGTCACCGCGATCTCGCCGAGCTATCCGACGGGCGAGCTGGAGGTCGCTGCGCAGACCGCGCGGGCACTCGGGGTCGTACACCGGACGATCGAGACGCATGAGGTCGAGCGCGAGGCGTACCTTCGAAACGACGCGCTCCGGTGTTTCCACTGCAAGGCCGAGCTGTACGGCGTTCTCGACCGGATCGCGGCGACGGCCGGTCCGGGAACGGCGGTCCTCGCCGGAGCGAACGCCGACGACCTCGGTGAGTTTCGTCCGGGCTTGTGGGCCGGGGAACGCGTCGGCATCCGCAATCCGCTGCTCGAACGCTCGCTCGGCAAGAACATGACGCGCGGGATCGCGCGCGAGCTCGGTCTCGCGGTCGCCGAGAAGCCCGCCCTCGCTTGCCTGTCGTCCCGAGTCGAACTCGGCATCCGCATCACGCCTGAGCTGCTCGGGCGCATCGATCGCGCAGAGAACGCCATTCGATCACTCGGATTCGACCACGTCCGTGTACGCCACCACGGCTCCACCGCGACGATCGAGGTCGCGTCCGCCCAGATCACCAGGCTCGAGGACCACCCGTCGCTCGGCAACGCGCTCCGGGAGATTCGTGCGCTTGGTTGGTCGGACGTTCGAATCGATCGTCGCGGATACCGGCCGGCCGGTGCGATGGCGACCTGACTGTCGTCGCCGTTCGGAATCAGCTCACTCGCCGAACTAGCCGCCGAAGCGCGGCGTGAGCGGGCTCAGACGTCGAGGCGGTAACCGAGATCGACTTCGTCCGCGGGACGCCCGCCGCGGATGCCCCAGTTCTCCATCACCGGTTCGTGAATGACGACCGAAACATCGGCCGCGTCGATACCGAGCTTGCCGAGCCTGCGGACGATCGCTTCATAGAGCGCTGCCTTCGCAGTTCTCGACCGCCCGGGGAACGCAGTGATCTCGATCAGCGTGTAGCGCTCGGACTTCCCAGGCGGGATCTCGAAGTTGATCGGGTCGTATTCGACGATCCGCTGAGTTCGATCCTCGTCCGGAATCTCGAACGCCTCGACGAGCGCGTCGTGCACGGCCTGCATTAGCTGCCCCCGTTCGTTGACCGAGCGCCCTTCGAGGATCTCGATCCGGACCTGAGGCATCGAACTACATCTCGCGGCGGCCCTCGAGGGCCTGCGAGAGCGTCACCTCGTCGGCGTACTCGAGGTCGCCGCCGACGGGAAGGCCGCTCGCGAGCCTCGTGACGCGAACGCCCGCCGGCTTCAGCAGCGCCGAGACGTACATCGCGGTCGCGTTGCCTTCGAGGTTCGGGTTCGTGGCGATGATGACTTCGGTGACACCGTCGCGCTCGACGCGTTCGAGCAGCTCCTTCGTTCGAAGGTCCTCCGGTCCGATACCGTCGAGCGGGCTGATCGCGCCTCCGAGCACGTGGTACCGCCCCTTGATCACCCCGGCCTTCTCGATCGTCGCGACGTCCTTGGGCTCCTCGACGACGCAGAGGACGGTTCGGTCACGGCCCTCGTCGCGACAGATCCGGCACAGCTCGCCCTCGGCCACGTTGCCGCACTCGCGGCAGAAGAAGATGCGTTCCTTCGCCTGTACGATCGCCTCGGCAAGACGCTTGGCATCGTCCGGCGGCGACTTCACGAGGTGGAACGCGAGGCGCTGCGCGGACTTCGGCCCGATGCCCGGGAGCCGCGAAAGCTCGTCGATCAGATCCTGGATCGGTCCTTCCTGCACCTACGAGCCGTCCTCTGTCGCGGGCGTAGCGCCGAGCTCGGCGGTGAGACGCGCGAGCGCCTCTTCCTCCGACAGAGGCGGGTCGTCCTCGACGTCGATCGTGCCCGCCACGGGCTCGCGCACGACGCAGCGAATGACCGGAGCGATGCCGAGGAGCTCGTGCAGCGCCTGGCGAAGTTCGCCCTCGCGCTCCTCGACCTTCGAGACGCCGAACCGGCGATCGGGTGGGAACACGAGCTCGAGCGTCTGCCCATCGAACGCAGCGGGCGTCGCCACCTCGAGGAACGAAGGCAACACGGCCTTCCCTTGGCTGCGGAGGTGCTGGATGACGGTCTGCCAGCTCGACCGCAGCATCCCGACGTCGACACTCCCTGAGGGCTTCGGGGCCGCTGCTTCAGGTGGGGACTCGCGCAACGGCTTCGGGGCCGCTGCTTCAGGCGCGGATTCGGCGGCAGAGATCGTCGCTTGCGGCCGCTCCGGCGTGTGCGCCGCCTCATGCTTGCCTGCCGCAGCGACCCCTGCGCCGACATCCTTCGAGGTGGCCGCGCGAGCGCCGCTCGACCGTCTCGCCGGCGTTTGCGTTGGCGGGGTGGCGGGACTGGAAGGCGAGTATGAGCCGCCTA
>DASUQY010000110.1:0-3629 GCA_036280315.1 Actinomycetota bacterium | reverse complement strand
ATCCCGGCGCCCGCGTGTTCGTGCTCTCCGACGGCGACGCGCGCTCCGATCTTGAAGGAGTCCGCGTTGTCGAGGACGACGCGGACGTGGTGGTGCTTGGAGGCGCGTACGAGGGATTCGACTACCCGACGATGAACCGTCTGTTCCGCATGGTGATGGACGGCGCGCCACTCATCGCCATGCACCGGAACATGTACTGGCCAACGAACGAAGGGCTGCAGCTCGACGGCGGTGCGTACGTCGCCGCGCTCGAACAGGCGACGGGGACGCGCGCGGTCGTATGCGGCAAGCCTGCGCGCGAGTACTTCATGTCGGCGCTCGACGGGCTGGGTGTTTCGGCCCAGCGAACGGCGATGGTTGGGGACGACCTGGAGAGTGACGTCGTCGGTGCGCAGGATTCCGGGATGGTCGGCGTGCTCGTGAGGTCGGGAAAGTTCCGGCAGGACGTGCTCGATCGGTCGGATCGCAAGCCGGACGTCACGATCGACTCGATCGCGCGCGTTCAGGATCTCGTCGCGCCGACGTAGCTAACCCTTCGAGGGCCGCCAGGCATAGGCTCGGTAGGTGGCCCCTCTCGAACGCGTTCGGGCCGGTCGAAAGACGAACCTCGCGCTCCTGGTCGTCCTGGTCCTCGCGATCGGGACCGGCGCGCTCGCGTTCGCCATCGGCACGGGATGGGCCTGGTGGGCCGTCGCCGCTCACGGCGCGGCCGGTCTCGCGCTCGTGCTCCTGTCGCCGTGGAAGGCGGCGATCTCGGCTCGCGGCCTACGCAGGGAGCGCTCCGGCGCGATCGCGTCGGTCGCGCTCGCCGTCTTCGTCATCGTGGTCGTCGCATCCGGCGTGGCGCACGCGGCGGGAGTGTGGACGGGCACGCTCGCGATGCAGGTCCACGTGGGGTCCGCCCTGTTCTCGATCCCGCTGATCGTGTGGCACGTCGTCGCCCGTCCGGTCCGGCCGCGACGAACTGACCTGTCGCGGCGGGCGCTCATCCGCGGCGCGGCGCTCGCGGGTGGTTCGGTGGCGACGCTCGGCGTCATGGAAGGCCTGGTGCGAATTGCCGGTCTGCGCGGTTCGGATCGGCGGTTCACCGGTTCGTACGAGCGTGGATCGTTGGAGCCCGACGAAATGCCGGTTACGCAGTGGCTCGACGACGAGATCCCGGTCATCGATTCGTCGACGTGGCGGCTCGCCGTTCGCGCCGTCGAGAACGACGGCATCGCCAGCGCGTTTGCGTTCGAGGAGCTCGACGGGTTCGGCGATCGGGTACGGACGACGCTCGACTGCACGGGAGGGTGGTTCGCCGAACAGATCTGGTCCGGCGTCCGTCTCGACCGCCTGATCGAGGGGACCGATGAGGAGGTTCGCAGCGTGCTCGTGGTTTCTGCCACCGGATACGCGCGTCGTTTCCCGATCAAGGATGTCCACGGCATCTGGCTGGCCACGCGAGTTGCCGATGAGATTCTCTCGCAGGGCCACGGCTATCCGCTTCGACTCGTGGCGCCGGGGCGCCGTGGGTTCTGGTGGGTGAAGTGGGTCGAGCGGATCGAGGTGAGCTCGACGCCCTGGTGGTGGCAGTCACCGTTCCCGCTCACCTGAACGTCGTAGGCTCGTCGCCTCATGGACCCGGAACGCACGCGCCATGCGCGAGCGCTCTTCGCCGGCATCGCGCCCGAGTACGACCGCATGAGTTCGGTGTTGTCTCTCGGGCGAGATCCCTCATGGCGCCGGTTCCTCGTCTCGCGGGTGAACGCGATCCCGGGCTCGTGGGTGCTCGACGTGGCGACGGGAACCGGACTCGTCGCGCGCGAGCTCGCAGCGAGGAACGTCCGTGTCGTGGGGGTCGATCAGAGCCCGGCGATGCTCAGGCGCGGCCAGGCCGCGGTTCGACGCGACGGCCTCGCCGAACGCATTCGTTTCGTGCTGGCCCAAGCACAGACCTTGCCGTTCCCGGACGAGACGTTCGACGCGCTCACGTTCACGTACCTGCTCCGCTACGTCGATGACCCGGCGGCGACCCTTCGCGAGCTCGCCCGAGTCCTTCGACCGGGAAGCGTGATGGCCTCGCTCGAGTTCCACGTGCCGCAGGATCCCTGGGTGCACGCGGGATGGTACGGGTACACCCGCGCCGCGCTCCCGGTCATCGGCGGCGCGGTATCGAACGCGTGGTATCGGACGGGGCGGTTCCTCGGCCCGAGCATCAGCGAGTTCTACCGGCGCTATCCGGTTCCGGTTCAGGTGCGGATGTGGCAGGAGGCCGGGATCCGGCGCGTGCGAACGAAGCAGCTGACGCTGGGATCGGCCATCGTCACATGGGGGATCAAGGCCAACCCGCTCACCGATGACTGACGTTCGACAGCGCCCCGCGTTCTACGTGCTCCCGTCAGGCGGGTGGCGCGACTACTGGTCGCTCCTGCATCCGCCGTACACGGTGTGGCACCTCTCATACGTTGCGATCGGAGCCGCGCTTGCTCCCGACCTCCACGTCGGGTGGCTCCTGGAGACGCTCGCAGCCTTCTTCTTGGCGATGGGCCTGGCCGCCCACGCCCTGGACGAGCTCAACGGGCGGCCGCTTCGAACGCGCATCCCCGGCGGCGTCCTGATCGCCATCGCGGTAGTCGGCCTGAGTGGGGCGATCGCGTTCGGTGTGCATGGAGTGATCGAGGTCTCGTCGTGGCTGTGGGCTTTTATCGTGGCCGGCGCGTTCCTTGTCATCGCGTACAACATGGAGCTGTTCGGCGGAGTGGTGCACTCGGACCTGTGGTTCGCCCTTGCCTGGGGCGCGTTCCCAGTCCTCACCGCGTACTTCGCCCAAACAGCGGTGGTCCGTGTCGAAGCGGTGCTCGCCGCCGCGGCGTGTGCAGCGATCTCGGCGGCGCAACGAACGCTGTCGACGCCTGTTCGTCGCCTTCGGCGGACCGTCGTCGGCGTCCGCGGCGAGGTCGAGCTCAACGACGGCACGCGTGAGCGGATCGACGCGTCGGCCATCCGTGACGCGCCCGAGCGAGCGTTGCGGTGGCTTTCGCTCGCGATGCCCCTCGTCGCGACCGCGCTCGTCATCGCCCGTCTGTCCTAGAAGGGAGGATTGCATTGGCGTTCGAAGGCCTCGGCAGAATCGGACAGATTCATCTCAGCGTGGCCGACGTCGACCGCTCGGTCACGTTCTACCGAGACGTTCTCGGAATCTCGTTCCTGTTCACCGTTCCTGGCCAGCAGATGGCCTTCTTCGACTGCGACGGCGTTCGCCTGTACCTCGGCGTGCCGGAGAGCGAGGAGTTCCGCTCAAAGTCGACGATCTATTTCAGCGTCGAAGATATCGACGCCGCATACGAAGAGCTTCGCGAGCGAGGTGTCTCGTTCCGGGGGGCGCCGCACCTGATCAACAAGACGGAATCGTCCGAGCTCTTGATGGCGTTCTTCACGGATCCCGACGGGAACAACCTAGCGCTGATGGCCGAACGGCCTCTGTCTCAGGTGGTGGGGTAGCGGTGGCTGGTGTCGAACGCGTCAAGCATCGGGTTTCGGGAGCGTGGAGCTATGGACCTCGCGCACGAGTCGAACCGCCTTTCGGCCACCGGCCACCGCGCCGGCGACCAACACACGGACGACCTGCGGTCCCCGGCTCCACGCCG
>DASUQY010000109.1:0-2004 GCA_036280315.1 Actinomycetota bacterium | reverse complement strand
CGTCCGGTCCCACACGGGCCGAAGGAGGTCGCACGCGCGCTTGATGTCCTCGATCGCGAGGGCGAAGAAGACCTCCCTCGTGTCTTCGCTGCGTTCGCACTCGGCGCGAAGCTGCTCGTCGTACCAGTCGCCGGTCGACAGCGCCTTCTCGAAGATCGTCGGGTTCGAGGTCACTCCGACGACCGCGTGGTCGTGGATGAGCCGCTTCAGCTCACCCGTCTCCAGGATCTCCCGCGAAAGCGAGTCGAACCAGACGCTCACTCCTCGCTCGGAAAGCCGGTGCAGACGACTGCTCATGCTCACAACGTTACCTCTCCGTCCGTTCGAGAAACAGCCGCCGTAAGATGACGTTCGTGAGCACGGAAGAGACACGGCGGCGGCTCGCGCAGCAGTTCCGCGTCGACTCGGTGCGTATGAGCGCGGCGGCGAAGTCCGGTCATCCGACCTCGTCCATGTCCGCGGCCGATCTCCTCGCCGTGCTCGCCGACGGGTACCTGCGCTTCGACTTCTCGAATCCCAAGAGCCCGGCGAACGATCGTCTCGTGTTCTCGAAGGGCCACGCGTCCGTGCTGCTCTATGCCTTCTATCGGGCGGCCGGCGTGGTCTCCGACGACGACATCCTCGAGTACCGCAAGGTCACGAGCATGCTCGAGGGTCACCCGACGCCGCGCATCCCGTGGGTGGACGTCGCGACGGGCTCGCTGGGCCAGGGCCTGCCCATCGGCGTCGGCATGGCGATCGCGGGGAAGCATCTCGACCGCGTCTCCAACCGTGTCTGGGTGCTGTGCGGCGACAGCGAGATGGCCGAGGGCTCGATGTGGGAGGCCTTCGAGCACGCGGCGCACTACGAGCTCGACAACCTCACCGCGATCATCGACGTCAACCGGCTCGGGCAGCGCGGCGAGACGATGGTCGGATGGGACCTCGACACGTACGTCGCGCGCGCCGAGGCGTTCGGCTGGAACGCAATCGCGATCGACGGACACGACCTCGCTGCGATCGACACCGCATTCGCAACTGCTGTCGCCACGTCCGGCAAGCCCACGGTCGTCGTCGCCCGGACCATGAAGGGGAAGGGCGTCGCGGCCGTCGAGAACCAGAACGGCTGGCACGGCAAGCCTCTCGAGGACCCGGAAGGGGCGATAGCCGAGCTCGGCGGGATCACGAACGTCCGCGTCGACGTGGCCGAGCCGGACGCAGGCGCTCCGGCGCGACCTCCCGCCCGCACGCTCGAGCTCCCACGGTACAAGGTCGGCGAGAAGGTGGCGACACGTGCTGCGTACGGCGATGCGCTCGCCGCGGTCGGCACGGCGCGCCCCGACGTGGTCGCGCTCGACGGCGAGGTCTCCAACTCGACGTTCGCAGAGACGTTCAAGAAGGCGCATCCCGACCGCTTCTTCGAGATGTACATCGCCGAGCAGCAGCTGGTCGCCGCCGCCGTCGGGTTGCAGGCCATCGGCTGGACGCCGTTCGCGTCGACGTTCGCGGCCTTCCTCTCGCGCGCCTACGACTTCGTGCGCATGGCAGCGATCAGCCGCGCGACGTTCGCGCTGTCCGGCTCGCATGCGGGCATCTCGATCGGCGAGGACGGCCCGTCGCAGATGGCGCTCGAGGACATCGCCGAGCTCCGGGCAGTCCACGGCTCGACGGTCCTCCACCCGTGCGACGCGAACCAGACCGCCAAGCTCGTCGCAGCAATGGCGGACACGGAGGGCATCTCGTATCTACGGACGCTCCGCCCGGCGACGCCGGTGCTCTACTCGCACGACGAGGAGTTCGCGATCGGCGGGAGCCGTGTGCTGCGCTCGAGCGACGACGACGAAGTCGCGCTCGTCGGCGCCGGAATCACCGTGCACGAGGCGCTGAAGGCCGCGGACGCACTGGCCGACGAAGGCATCAGGGCGCGCGTCATCGACCTGTACTCGATCAAGCCGCTCGACGCGGAGACGCTCCGGGCGGCGGCCGAGGCGACGGGCGGAAGGCTGATCACGGTCGAGGATCACC
>DASUQY010000108.1:0-7823 GCA_036280315.1 Actinomycetota bacterium | reverse complement strand
GGCCTCGACGGCAAGATCGAGATGGTGGCGAACCGCGTGTACCTGCTTACGCCGGCCAACGTCGACGTGTCGGCGGAAGAGCGCGAACGGATCGCCGGTGGCGACATCTACAACCAGTTCTGATCGGCGCCGCAACCGCCGACCGGGATGACCGCGCAGGAGACGAACCCGGCGCTCGACATCCTGTGCATCGTCCTGACCGTCTACACGATCATCCTGTTGGCCCGCGTGCTCATCTCGTGGGCGTACCTGTTCGGGTTCCGGCCGCCACTCACCGGCCCGCTCCGAACGATCCTCGACCTGCTCGACACGCTTACCGAGCCTGTGCTCCGACCGCTCCGAGCGCTCGTCCCACCGGGCCGCGCCGGTGGGATGGGGATCGATCTTTCCATCATCATTGCGTTCGTTATCCTCTGGGTTCTCCGAATCGCCCTGGGCTGCGGCTGACGCTCCATCGCCAGGGGTTGCCCGCCGACTCGAAGAAGGGGGGAGGCCATGCGCAGGAAGAAGGAAGCCGAACAGGAGGCGACAACCGGCGCCCGGCGTCTCACGCCCGCCGACGTGCAGGAGGTCGAGTTCCGGCTCGCGTTCCGCGGTTACAACGAACGCGACGTCGATGCCTTCCTCGATCGAGTCACCGAGGACCTCGCCGCGTACGTCGAGGAGAACGAACGCCTTCGGTCCGGAGGTGGCCGGCCCAGCCGCCTGTCGTCCGTTGGTGATGCGGATGCGGCGAACGAGGCGAAATCGATCCTCGCGCGCGCGAGAGAGGAGGCAGCCGCGATCGTTCGCCGCGCTGAGCAGCAGGCAACTGCGGTTGCAGCGGGCTCGACCGGCGACGCTCGAGCGACGATGGCGCCGTTCCTGAACACCGAGCGTGAGTTCCTGCAGAGCCTCGGCTCCCTCGTGCAGACGCACGCCGAAGAGATCAAGGAGATGGTCCTCGCGCTCCGCGAGCGAGCGCACGACGACGTCCCGATCGAACGATCGTCGTCCCCCGTCACCGGCGAGGGCGAGGATCACGAGCGAATGGCGGACCCGTCGGCCGCGAGCGCCGCCGAGATCCGCCGGCGTCTCGGCGACCCGGAGCCCGACCTCTCCGACTCACCCGTCGTCATCGAGAGCGCAACGCAGCCCGCGTACAACTCCGAAGGCACACCGGCGAACGAGAGACGCGAGCGCTCGCTGCGTGAGCTGTTCTGGGGGGACGAGAACTAGGCTCGACGCAGCGTCACGGTGACGACGTCGCCGTCGAGATCCGCCTCGGTCGAATAGGTGGCGTCCGGTAGTGGCTCGTCGTTCAGCTCGGTCGCGAGCGTCTCCTCGGCGACGCGCGAACGGTTCCCCTCGTCGCGCATCGCCTCCGCGACCTCGCCCATCGCACCGATCCCCAGAGCGATGCGGTCGCTCACGTCGAGGCCGGCGGTCTTCCGTGCGTCCTGCACGACTCGGACCACGTCGCGCGCGAGACCCTCGCGCCGGAGCTCCGTCGTCACGTCGAGTTCCAACGCGACCGTGATGCCGCCCTCGCTCCCGACGCCCCAACCCTCGAGCGTCTGCTGTGCCAGGTCGACGTCGACGGGACCCAGCTCGACCGTTGAACCATCGCCGAGCGTGAGCTCAACGGACTCACCCGCCGCGAGTCGACCAGCGAACGCACCTTCGTCACGCCCCAAGGCGTTGGCGACATCCTTGACGCGGCCACCGAGCTTGGGACCGAGCACCTTGAAGTTGGGCTTCGCCCGCCACCGCCCGAGGTGCTCGGCAGAGTCCGCGATGGTCACACGCTTGACGTTCAGCTCCTCGGCGACGAGGGGGAGCAGGGGCTCGAGCGCCGCGTGGTCGCCCGGGAAATGCACGACGGCTTCGAGCAGCGGCTGACGGAACCGCATCTTGGTCTCCGCACGGACCCGACGTCCCAACTCCGCGATCTTCCGCACGTTGAGCATGGCCGAGTCCAACTCGAGGTCCCGCAACTCCTCATCCGCTGTCGGGTAGTCCGTCAGGTGGACGGAGTCAGGCGATCCGTTCCGTCCGGCAGCGAGGTTGCGCCACATCTCTTCGGCGATGAACGGCGTGAACGGCGCGAGGAGTTGGGACAGCGTGACCAGACACTCGTGCAGCGTGTGGAAGGCGGACCGCGAGTCCTGGCCACCCCTTCCGTTCGGATCCCAGAACCTCGGACGCGCACGTCGGACGTACCAACTTGAAAGGTCATCGACGAACCTGGCGATACGATCGCGCCCCACGCCGGTAGCGTTGTATTTCTCCAGACCCTCCCTCGCGGTTTCCACGGTCCGCTCGAGCCGCGACCGGATCCATCGGTCGAGCGGCGGGCGTTCGCGAACGGGCACCGGATCATCGGCCGAGGGATCGAAGCCACTCGCGTTCGCGTACGTCACGAAGAACGCGTAGACGTTGCGGATCGGCAGCATGAACTGGCGGACGATCTCGTCCATGATGGTCATGCCGATACGCCGCGACTCCCACGGGGACCCGTTCGTGAGCAGGAACCAGCGCAACGCGTCGGCGCCCTGCCGGTCCAGCACGTCGAACGGGTCGATCACGTTACCGAGGGACTTGCTCATCTTGCGCCCGTTCTCGTCGACGATGTGCCCGAGAACGACGACGGTCTCGTAGGCCGTGGAATCGAAGTGCAGGACGCCCTCCGCCATGAGCGTGTAGAACCACCCGCGCGTCTGATCGATCGCCTCCGAGATGAAGTCAGCGGGGAACCGCTCCCGGAACCGCTCCAACCCGCGGCCGAGCTCGGGGTGGTAGCCCCACTGCGCGTAGGGCATCGCACCGGAGTCGTACCAGGCGTCGAGCACCTCCGGTAGCCGCGTGGCCGGCGCGCCACACTGCGGGCATTCGAACGTCACCTCGTCGATCGCCGGCCGGTGCGGGTCGATCCCCGTCACGTCCCGGCCGGCAAGTTCGGAGAGCTGCGAGAGCGAGCCGACAGCCGTGTCGTGGCCGTTCGAGCAGCGCCAGATCGGCAGCGGCGTCCCCCAATATCGCTCGCGCGAGAGTCCCCAATCCACGTTGTTGCGGAGCCAGTCGCCGTACCGGCCGTGCTTGATGTGGTCGGGGTACCAGTTCACCCCCTCGTTCACGTCGAGGAGCCTGTCTTTCACCTCCGTCGTTCGGATGTACCAGGACGTCCGGGCGATGTTGATCAGCGGAGTGGAGCATCGCCAGCACAGCGGATAGACGTGGTCGATCGTCCCGGCGGACAGCAGCAGCCGGCGTTCCCGAAGGTCTTCGGTGATCGGCGGGTCCGCATCCTTGAAGAAGAGTCCGCGTACGAATTCGGGTGCCTCGGCGGTGAACCGTCCTTCGCCGTCGAGCGGCTGAAACGTCGGCCACGCCTCGCGCCTGCCGATCTCGAGGTCCTCGGGGCCGAACCCCGGCGCCATGTGCACGATGCCCGTGCCCTCCTCCAGCGAGACGAAGTCGGCGAGGACGATCCGATGCGCGCCCTCGACGTTCGGGTACAGCGGCTCGTACCTGAGACCATCGAGCGAACGACCGGGAAGCGGTCCGGCGACGACTGGGTCGTCCGGCAGCACCGCGTCCTTCAGTGCCTCGGCAAGGACGAGTCGCTCGCCGTCGTGGTCGACGACGACGTACGGCGCGTCCGCGGAGACGGCCAGTCCCTCGTTCGACACGAGTGTCCACGGCGTCGTCGTCCATCCGATCGCGGCCGCCCCAGCGAGCGACGGGTCCGGGGCGTCGACGATTCGGAACAGGACGTACACGCTCGGATCCTCGACGAGCTCGTAGCCCTGGGCCGTCTCGTGGTCGGAGAGGGCCGTGCCGCAGCGCGGGCAATACCACGTGACGCGGTGATCCTGATACAGCAGCCCGCGCTCGTGGAGCTGCTTCAGCGACCACCAGACGCTCTCGATGTACTCGGTGTCCATCGTCCAGTACGCGTCGGACAGGTCGATCCAGAAGCCGAGCCGTTCGGTGAGCCGTTCGAAGTCATCGACGTAGCGGAGGACGGACTCGCGGCACAGGCGGTTGAACTCTGCGATGCCGAACGCCTCGATGTCGCGCTTGTTCTTGGTGCCGATCTCCTTCTCGACCTCGAGCTCGACCGGCAGGCCGTGGCAGTCCCACCCCGCCTTCCTCGGAACGTAGTGCCCGGTCATCGCGCGGTACCGCGGGTACACGTCCTTGAACGTCCTTGGCTCGGTGTGGTGGATACCGGGCTTGCCGTTCGCCGTCGGCGGTCCCTCGTAGAAGACCCACAGAGGTCCCTCCTTGCGCCGCTCGAGCTGGCGATGGAACACGTCGGCCTCTCGCCAGAACGCGAGGACCTTGGCCTCCTGCTCGGGGAGGCTCGCCTTGGGGTCCACCGGTTCAAACGCCATCTCCGTCTCCTCGCCGACGCCACGAAAAAGCGCCCCGTCCCGAGCAGGGACGAGGCGCGAAGCCCCGCGGTACCACCCCGCGTTGCCGGCCCCTCGCGGAGCCGACCGCTCAAGGGCTGCTCGATGCGCCGGTCCTCCCGGCGCTTCGAAGAGCCTCCCGCTATCACGGGCGGACCCGGCCGCGTCTACTGCGGTCGGGGGAGATCCCCGACCGGTTCGGGCGGCGGCTCGGGGAGGATGTTCACGAGGGCCGTGCCTCCGGGCTTCCACCGTCCCCGGCTCGCTCGCTGGCCGGAGCCCTCGCTACTCGTTCCCGTCGTCGCCTGTAACAGCGCATACTACGCGTGGCGGGCACGGAGGTCACCGTCCCGCCCGATGATTGTCGGTGGAACACCCTGGTGCTAGCGTCCCCGTCCCATGGCTGGCAAGACCGCCTACTCCCAAAAGGAATTGGACGAGCTGCGCGAACGCCTGCTCGCCGAACAGGTCGAACTGCAGGAGCAATTGGCGACGATCGAAGAACAATCGTTCGCTACCTCGCAGTCGGATATATCCGGAGAGGTGTCGTTCGACGAGGAGAACGCCGACGCCGGCACCTTCACGTTCGAGCGCGAACGCGACCTGTCGATCGAGAACAACGTCCGAGACCTGCTGGGGAAGATCGACCGCGCGCTGGCCAGGATGGACGACGGAACGTACGGGATCTGCTCTCGGTGCGGGAAGCCGATCGAGAAGGCTCGGCTCAAGGCCCTGCCGTACGCCGACCTCTGCATCAAGGACGCGCAGGCCCAGGCACGGCGGTAGCGCCCTGAGGCGGCCGCGGGTCCTCGCGCTCGCACTGTACGCAGCGGCCGCAGCGGTCTACGGGCTCGATCGGATCACCAAGGTCTGGGCGGAGTCATCGCTCGCCGGCGAGGCGCCGGTCGACGTCATCCCCGGCATCCTGTCGTTCACCTACACAACGAACTCGGGCGGGGCATTCGGCCTTGGGCGCAGCGCGCCGTGGTTGTTCGCTTCGGCCACGGTCGTCGTGTCGGTGGTGATCGTGGTGATGTCGGCTCGGATCGGACGGGCATCTGTCGCGGCCGCTCTCGGCCTGATCCTCGGCGGCGCGCTCGGGAACCTGACCGACCGCGCCCTGAATGGCCCCGCGTTGTCCGGGCATGTCGTCGACTTCATCGACTTCCACGTCTGGCCGGTGTTCAACCTGGCGGACACCGCGATCGTCGCGGGTGCGATCCTGCTTGCCGTCGCTACCGGCCGCCGCGAGCGATCGTTGGACGACGACAAGAGGGGCGAGCGGCCCCCCAAGAGGGAGGAGTTTGCCGGCGGGACGTGATGACCGATGACCCAGGCGTTCGAGGCCGTGCCTGGCCGCCTGGATGCTGTCGTCGCGGATCGCCTGGGGATCGCACGCGCCGACGCCCAGCGGGCGATCGCGGCGGGCGGGGTCACGGTGGACGGCGTCCCCCAGCGAAAGTCGTTCCGACTGGCCGGCGGCGAACGCGTGGAGGCCGACCTCCAACGTGGCGCCGAAGTGCCGGCCGAGGGCCCGCCCGTCGGCGTTCGCTACCGCGACGAGCGCCTCGCCGTCGTGGCGAAGCCCGCCCGCATGCCGACGCACCCGACCGAGAACCGGCGTGGGGGAACGCTCGTGAACAGCCTGCTCGCGATGGACATACCGCTCGCCTCGCGCGGCGGAGCACTGCGCCCGGGGATCGTGCACCGGCTCGACGCCGGCACGTCGGGCCTCATCGTCGTCGCATCGGACGACGCGACGTTCCGGGCGTTCCTGCAGTTGTTCGCTGCCCACGTGGTCGATCGGCGGTATCTCGCGCTCGTTCGGGGCCGGGTCCAGCACGACACCTTCGGCGTCGAGGCGCCTCTCGGACGTCGCGGCGCGCGCATCCGCGTGGTCTCAGGTGGTCGTGACGCCGCGACCGCCTTCGAGGTGCGCGAGCGCTTCGACAGAGCGACTCTGCTCGAGGCGACCCCTCAGACGGGACGAACGCACCAGATCCGCGTACATCTGTCGTCGGTCGGCCATCCGATCCTCGGCGACGCCCGCTACGGCGGTGGGGGACAGGACGCGCGCGCGCTCGGGCTCGAGCGGCCGTTCCTGCATTCGTCGCGGATCGCGTTCGATCACCCGATCACGCGGCAACGGATCGATATCGAGGAACCGCTCCCCGACGATCTGACCGAGGCGTTGCGCCGGCTCCGCGACGCGGCTATCTCTTGACGCGCTGGGCTTCGCGGAGGTACAGCGCGTGCTGCGTGCGAACCTCTTCGCGCGAGGCGAGCAGCGCGTCCTCGACGTCCGGCGAGAGCGTTCGCGATTCGATGAGCGCGTTCAGCTTCGCCGTGTCGATCGAGAGCACGCTGTCCCACAGGCCGAGCGGCTCGAGGATCGCTCGTACCTTCTCCTCGATCGGTGAGGTGATGTGCTGCACGCGCCGATCGATCGCCCCGCCGTCGGTTCCGAACAATCTGCGGTATCCGTGCTCGTCGGCGAACGCGTTGATCATCGGGTTCAGCTCGTCGAAACGCCTGTACACGTCACGAGCCGTTCGCTTGAGCGAGATCCATTCGTCGACCATCTCGGTCATCTTCGGGGCCGGGTCCGCCTCACGCTTGTCCTCACGATGGCGGAAGAGCGGACAGAGCGACTGGTACTCGCACCAGTCGCAGAGGGGGTTCTGACGCGGCTCGAACTTCCCCGCCGCGATCCGTTCGGCCACCACGCCGATCCGACGACGGAGCTCGTCGACGTCGGCGGCGGATCGGGCCGTCGTCATCCGTTGCCCCGGCAACAGGTAATAGAGCGTCAGACGCTCCGGCTCGATGCCCCAGACCTCCTTCGCGGCGAGGTGGTAGACGCTGAGTTGGAGATCCGTGTCGATCCTCGCCTGCGGGGGAAGACGACGGTTCGTCTTGTAGTCGATGATCTCGTAGCCGCCGCCGGGGATGCGATCCATCCGGTCGATCACGCCGCCGATCTCCACGCCCTCCACATCGATGGTGAATCGGTGCTCGAGCGCCGCGGGGATCTTGTAAGTTGCTTCGCTCTCACGGTGATACTGCGCCAGCACCTGCCGACCGTGTTCCCGGTACATCGTCTCTTCGGACTCGCTCGAGAAGCCCTCGGCGACCCAGACCGCCTCGAGCATGTCGTGCAACTCCTCGAGTGACGGCGCGACGGGAACCGGGCGGTTGTGGAACAGGTGCAGCGCGCGGTGAAGCGAATCGCCGAACGAGAGCGCCGGCGACGGCGACCGCGGCACGCGATCCTCGAATTGGAACTTGAACTTGGCGGGGCACGTCTCGTACGTGTTGATGCTGGAGTAGGACAGGCGAATGCCCCGGCGCTCGCCCGCGCGAGCGGCGAGGGTCGTCGCGGCGCGTTGTTCCATCGTGCCCGAGTGTAGGATCGTGCTCGAGGGA
>DASUQY010000107.1:0-2843 GCA_036280315.1 Actinomycetota bacterium | reverse complement strand
GAACAGGTCGTCCGAGAACCCGATCGCAACCACGCCGCCAGGTTGCCCCCATGCGCGTGAGGAAGGCGTAAGGAACGTCGCAGCGGGCGTAAAGAACTCGTTAGGAACCGTCTCGCCCGGACGAGCGGCTTGGTGCCGTCCTCGCGAAGTCCTACGCCGTCACGAGGGCTCCGCGAGCCACCGATAGCCGACGCCCGGCTCGGTGAGGATCAGCTTCGGCGCCGTGGCCTCGTCGCCGAGCTTCCGGCGCAGCGCGCGCACGTACACGCGAAGGTAGTGGCTCTCTTCCGCGTACCCCGGTCCCCAAACCCTGCGGAGCAACCACTGGTGCGTGAGCAGCTTCCCCGGATTCGTCACGAGCGCCTCGAGGAGCGCCCACTCGGTCTTCGTCAGGTGCACGCGTTCACCTGCGACCTCAACGAGGCGGCGCCCCAGATCCACGACCACGTCGCCGAAGTGCAGCACGGCGGGCGCCGGCTCCTCCGCGTGCATACGGCGAAGAGCGGCTCGCAACCGAGCGAGGAGCTCTTCCATCGCGAACGGCTTCATGACGTAGTCGTCCGCGCCCGCGTCGAGCGCTTCGACCTTGTCGGTTTGGCGGTCGCGAACGGAAATCACGATCACAGGAACGTCGGAGAACGAGCGCACTCGCTCGATCACCTGCGTGCCGTCGAGGTCCGGCAATCCGAGATCGAGGAACACGAGGTCGGGAGCCGCTTCGGCCGCAACCTCGATCGCCTCGGTCCCGTTCGAAGCAGTTCGAACCTGATAGCCGTGCGCTTCGAGGCTTGTTCGGAGCGCCCGGCGGATCTGCGGCTCGTCGTCGACGACCAGGATCGTCGTCACGTTGCTGTCTCCTGCGGAATCGCAGCCGCACCGGCGAGCGGAAGCTCCAGGACGACCGCTGCCCCACCCGACGGCGTGCCCTCGATCCTGATCTGACCGCCGTGCGCGAGAACGATCGCGCGAGTGATGGCCAGCCCCAGCCCGCTCCCCGAACGCTCATCCGAGTCGCCGCGGTAGAACGCCTCGAAAACCCGTTCGCGCTCTCCGACCTGGATGCCCGGTCCCTGGTCGGCAACGCGCAACTGCACCGAACCGTGCCAGGGCGCGACGGAGATCATGACCTCGCCGCCGGGCGGTGAGAATCGCAATGCGTTGTCGAGCAGGTTCGTCACGACCTGGTCCAACTGGAGCGGGTCCGCGGGGATCTCGGGAACGTCTCGGAGGACCGTGCGGATGCGGACGCCGGAGAGCCGATCCGCCATCCGGTGGAGGACGGATTCGACGACCTCATCGAGAGCCGTCGGCTCCTTGGCTGGGACGAGCGCGCCGGCCCGAACCTTCGCCAGCTCCAACAGGTTGCCGAGCAGTCGGTTGAGGCGATCCGTCTCCTCCAGGACCGTCTGCAGCAGATCACGTCGCTGTTCGTCATCAAGTTCAACCTGCGCTCCGGGCGCCTGGCCGGGTCCTTCCTGGAGCAGCGTCGTCACCGCGGCCTTGATCGACGCCAAGGGCGTCCGGAGGTCGTGGGTAACCGACGAGAACAACGCCGCGCGAGCGCGGTTCGTCTCGGCATCGACGCGGGCACGAGCGATCTGCGCGTCGAGCAGCGCACGTTCGAGCGCGATCGCCACCTGCTTCGCGGCCTCGACGAGAAGCCGACGTTCGTCATCGTCGAGCTCCGGTTGCCCCGCCGCCCTGACGGCGGTCAGCATGCCGACCTCCGTGCCCCCCACCCGGATCGGAACGCTCACGCTCGGCCCGTCCTCCGCGCCGGAGCGAGCGCGGCTCGCATCGAACGTGTCGTCGCCCGCGCGCGCGTGGATCTCGCACCGAGCAAGTCGGAACGCCTCGAGCAGGGACCCGGCGAAGTCGACGAGAACGCGGCCGAGCGGTTCGCCGGACATGACCTTGGTGGCGAAGTAGCTGAGCAGTCGAGCCTCTCGCTCGTTGCGCGCCGCCCTTGCGCGCTCGGCCACCGCCCTCGACACGAGCCCGCCGACGATCACCGAGACGACGAGGAACACGCCGAGCGAAACGACGTCGTCGGCCCTTGCCACCCGGAGCGTGTAGCGCGGCGCGGTGAAGAAGTAGTTCAGCGAGAGGAACGACAGCAGCGAGGCGACGACGCCGGCGACGGCGCGGCCGATCGCGGCTGCACCGACCACGCCGAGCAGGTAGATGGCGACGACACCGAGAGCGGGCGAAGGGTGCACGAGCAGAGCGACTCCGGTTGATACGCCCGAGGCGATGAGCCCGACGAGGGCACCGCCGAGTCGTGAGCGACCCCCGGCCCACGGCCACCCATCCATCGCGTCCCCAACGCTACGGCGTCACTGGGGGTTCTTCACGCGATGCGAGGATGGCCCGGGACCGCGAATGGAGCGCTACGCTAGCCAGCCGTGAACGTGATCATCATGGGATGCGGCCGCGTCGGGATCCTGCTGACGCAGGAGTTGGCCAAGGCCGGCCACGGTGTCACGGTCATCGACAAGAACCCGCACGCGTTCGAACGACTGCCGCCGGGGTTCGATGCGCGGACCATCGTTGGGCTGGGGTTCGACCGCGAGGTGCTCGAGGAGGCCGGGATCAAGGAGGCCGACGCGTTCCTCGCCGTGTCGAGCGGTGACAACTCGAACATCGTCTCGGCCCGCGTTGCGCGCGAGTACTACCACGTGCCTCGGGTCATCGCGCGGATCTACGACCCGCTACGTGCCGACATCTACGAGCGGCTGAACATCCCGACGGTCTCGACAACCCGCTGGGGCGTGAAGCAGATCATGTTGATGCTCAGCCACGAACGCACCGAGATCAAAGAGGCGCTCGCCGGCGGCGACCTC
>DASUQY010000106.1:0-5559 GCA_036280315.1 Actinomycetota bacterium | reverse complement strand
CCGATGTCCGCGATGCCGCCGTTCAACCGGTCGACGGCGAACAGGTACTGGATCAGATCGTTCGTTCCGATCGAAAGGAAGTCAGCGTGCGCGGCGAGACGCCGGGCACCGATCGCTGCCGAAGGCACCTCGATCATCACGCCTACCTCGACGCCGTCGAGCGTGATGCGCTCCTCGTCGGCGACGGCGCGAAGCGTGGTGCGAGCGGCGGCGAGTTCCGCAGCCGTCGCAACCAACGGGAACATGATGGCGAGGCGCGCCGCGTCGTCTCCTGCGTCGAGACGAGCGCGGAGGAGGGCGCGGAGCTGGTCGCGGAACAGCTCGGTTCGCCTCAGACTCAACCTGATCCCGCGAAGGCCGAGCGCCGGGTTCTCCTCGACGTCCCGCTCCACGAACAGCAGCGGTTTGTCCGCGCCGACGTCGAGCGTCCGAAATACGACGCGTCGGCCCGGGAAGGAGCGCAGCACCTCGGCGTAGGACTTCGTCTGCTCGTCGACCGTCGGCGCAGTCGCGCGATCGAGGAAAAGAAACTCGGTTCGAACGAGACCGCATCCCTCGCTCCCCGCGTCGAGCGCCATCGGAATGTGCTCGATCGAGCCGATGTTCGCGGCGAGCTCGACGCGATGCCCGTCGGCCGTCATGCCGGGTCGATCGCGGAGCGCCGCCAGCTGATCGCGACGATGCTCCTCGTCGGCCGCTCTGCGCTCGATCACGTGACGTTCGTCCGCGCCGGGATCGACGACGACGGAGCCGGTACGGCCATCGATCGCCACGTCGACGCCGCCCCGCACGGCGCCGAGCAGACCGGGAACGGAGACGACGGCGGGAACGGCAAGCGCTCGCGCGAGGATCGCGGCGTGGCTCGTCGGCGAGCCCGTTTCGGTGGCGATGCCCGCGATCAAGTCGACGGGGATGCTCGCGGTCTGCGACGGCGTGAGCTCGTGCGCGACGATCACCGACCTCGTGTCGGGAGCATCACCCTGCGTGACGCGACCGAGGAGGATCCGCAGTGCGCGGTCACGGACGTCGTCCAGGTCGGTCGCCCTCGCGGAGAGGTACTCGCTCTCCGACGCGACGAGCAGCGCGCGGAACGCCCCGAACGCGTCGACGACGCCCCGCTCTGCCGAAGCGCCCGCTTCGATCGCGGCCGACGCGAGGCGCACGAGCTCGGGATCGGCCGCGAACTCGGCGTGCGCTTCGAAGATCTCCGCCTCCTCCGCTCCCGCGGTCGTCTCGACGGTTCGCGCGAGGTCGCGCAGTTCGGTCTCGGCGCGGGCGAGCGCGGCGCGGAGGCGGTCGACCTCATCGGCCGCCGGGTGAGCGCGTTCGTTCGTGATGCCATCGACGATCGGTGCTTCCTGTGCGAGCACGAACGCCGGCGCGATAGCGGCGCCGGGCGCGGCGGGTCGACCGGTGAGCTCGACCGTCATGTGCCGGAGTTCGCGTTCGACTCGCCCAGGCCGGCTTCGACGAGGGCAACGAGATCCGACAGCGCCGCGTCGGCGTCCTCGCCCGACGTCCGGATCAGGATCTCGTCGCCTCGATGGCAGTCCAGCGTGAGCACCGACAGCACCGACTTCGCGTTGACCTCGCGCCCGTCCTTGACGACGACGACGTCGGCCGGCCACGCGGCGGCGGCCTTGGCGAAGATCTTCGCCGGCCTCGCATGCAGGCCGGTCGCGTTCCGCAGGGTCACCGCGGTCTCAGGCACGCGCGGTCACCACCCGGCGTTCGATCGACAGCCGGGTATCCGGATCGATGAGTCGGACCTCGTCCAGGTCGACATCGTCAGGTCCCGGCATCTGCGTCCCGGGAAGCTTCACGGCCGCTGTTCCCCAGGCCACGCCTCGCCGGAGCGCCTGCGGCCCGACGGTTCCATCTGCGAGGAAGCCGGCGAGCGTTGCGTCCCCCGCTCCGACGGTCGAACGAGGCATCGCACGGGGCGCAACGGCGTGGAAAACGTCGCCGTCGAGGGTCAGGACGGCGCCGCCGGCCCCGAGGGTGACCAGCGTGATCTGCGCTCCCCGTTGGAGGAGCTCGTATGCCGCCTCCACAACGTCGCCAATCGTGATCAGCGGACGTCCCACAGCCTCGGCCAACTCCTCGGCGTTTGGCTTCACCAGATCCGGCGCGGCCGGAAGCGAGGCCGCAAGAGCGGATCCAGACGCGTCCACCGCGACGCGGACGCCCGTCTCATGCAGCGCCGCGACCAGGTTCGGGTACAGCCGCTCGTCGCCACCGGGTGGAAGCGAGCCGCACAACGCGACCCAGTCCGCGCCACGCGATGCCGCGACGGTGGCCTCGACGAGCGCCGCGATCTCGTCGGAACTCAGGGTCGGTCCCGGCGCGTTGAGCTTGGTCTCCGTTCCGTCAGGCTCGACGATCGTCACGTTCTCCCGGACCGAACCGCCGATCGGAACAGGTACGACCTCGACGTCGAGATCGGCGAGGAGCGCGAGGAGCGCGCTTCCTTCGCGACCGCCCGACGGCAGCACGGCTCGGGACGGGACTCCGTTCGCCGCGAGCGCGCGTGCGACGTTCACGCCTTTGCCGCCGGGATGCGCACGAGCGGACGTCGCTCGTACGACGGCGCCGCGCTCGAAGGCGGGGACCTCGAGCGTTCGGTCGACCGACGGGTTCGGCGTCAGGGTGACGATCACGCAAGCACGACCTCGACTCCTGCCGCCTCGATCGCTCGTCGATCGGACTCGATGAGTCCGCGGTCGGTGACGAGAACGTCGACGTCGTCGATCGTGGCAAAGCGAACGGCGTCCTCCTCTCCGATCTTCGTGCGATCCGCGAGCACGACGACCTGTTGGGCCGCGCTGCACATCGCGCGTTTGACCGCGGCCTCGCTGGGGTCCGGTGTCGACAGCCCGCGCTCGACGCTAAGGCCGTTCGTCCCGACGAACGCGACGTCCACGCGAAGCTCCGACAGCTCGCGAAGCGCCCACGCGTCGACGTGCGCGAGCGTTCGACCGCGGACGCGGCCGCCGATGACGTACAGCTGCACGCGGCGACGCGCGGCGATCTCGATCCCCACCGGAAGGGCGTTGCTGAACACCGTCAGCGGGCGATCCGGGAACATGCGTGCGAGCGCGAGTGTCGTCGTGCCCGCGTCGAGGGCGACGGTTCCCTGCTCCGGAACGAACGCGAGCGCCGCCTCGGCGATCCTCGCCTTCTCGGCCGCCATGAGTCCGGCCTTCTCCGCCACTGCCGGCTCTGCGCGAAACCGCTCGATGGGGATGGCGCCGCCGTGCACACGGCGGAGGACGTTCCGCTGCTCGAGGTCGGTGAGGTCGCGACGGATCGTCTCGGGAGTCACCTCGAAGCGTGCGGCGAGCTCGCCCACGTCGCCGCGGCCGTCCTGACGAACGATCACGGTGATCTCCTGACGGCGCTCTTCGGCGTACAACGGTCGAGCCCCCTCGTGCGTTCGAGTATTTCCGTTTCGGTGGGACATTGCCCGATTTGTTCCGAAAGTGTCAAGGCGGCCGAACTCGAGATCCCATGCCTCGGATTTCCGCTTGCTTCCGACGCTTGACAAGCTCACAAGATTTCGGGCAGAGTCCAACACATGCGGGTTCAATCGGGCAGGATCCGGGTAGACGGCTCTGCCCGATGCGTATAGGTGGACGCTTTCCGTAGGGGGTGAACGCCGGGAGCGTCGAGGACGGCCCGCGTCCGGAGTCAACTCATCGGATGACTCGAGGAGGTGCGCACATGTCGATGGCAGTTCCAGCCCCGGCGGGGACGACGGGGTGGCGAGCCCGAGTTCAACGGTTCGGCGGGTTCCTCGCGGCGATGGTGATTCCCAACATCGGCGCGTTCCTCGCCTGGGGCCTCATCACCGCGTTCTTCATCCCGACCGGATGGATCCCGAACGAGGACCTTGCCCAGCTCGTCGGGCCGATGATCTTCTTCCTCCTACCGATACTGATCGGTTACACGGGCGGGTACCTCGTTCACGGACAACGCGGAGCGGTCGTGGGGGCAATCGCCACCGCGGGTGTCGCCATCGGGGGGTTCATCGGAACCGAGATCGGTGGTGAGGTAGTCCAGACCCCGATGTTCCTCGGCGCCATGATCGCCGGGCCGCTTGGCGGATGGTTGATCAAACAGTTCGACGGGAGGGTTGCGGGTCGTATCCCGACCGGCTTCGAGATGCTCGTGGGAACATTCTCGGCCGGGATCCTCGGCGCGATCCTGGCGATCCTCAGCTACTGGGGGATCGGACCGGTGGTCGCCGTCGTTTCGAACGCGGCCGGCGACGCCGTTGAGTTCCTGGTCGACAACACGCTCCTGCCACTGGCGTCGATCATCGTCGAGCCGGCGAAGGTCCTGTTCCTCAACAACGCCATCAACCACGGCGTTCTCGCGCCGCTCGGAGTCGCGGAAGCGGCAGAGGAAGGCCAGTCGATCCTGTTCATGATCGAGACGAACCCAGGTCCGGGGCTCGGGCTCCTCGGCGCCTACTGGCTGTTCGGGCCGCGGTCGATCCGTCCGTCCGCGCCGGGAGCGATCATCATCCACTTCTTCGGCGGGATCCACGAGATCTACTTCCCGTACGTGCTGATGAACCCGATCCTGATCGTCGCGATGATCGCGGGCGGCATGTCCGCGGTGCTGACGTTCGTGGTGACCGGGGCGGGTCTGGTGTCGACGCCGTCGCCGGGCAGCATCTTCGCGTACCTCGCGGTGACCCCGAAGGGGGAGCACTTCGGCGTACTAGCCGGTGTCGCGGTCGGCGCGATCGTGACGTTCCTCGTGGCGACCGTCATCCTGAAGGCCACCGTTCGCGAGGTGGAACCGGTGCTCGACGCGGCCGTGGCGACTGAGCGCGTCCCAGCCTGATGACGACGATCTCGGGAAACGACGTTCGAAGGGTCGTCCTGGCCTGCGAGGCCGGGATGGGGAGCAGCGTGCTTCTGGTGACCCAGCTGCGCGATCGCCTTGCGGGCCAGAACGTCGAGGTGGTGCACTCGCCGGTCAGCCGGATCCCTCCTGACGCCGACGTGATCGTGGTGCACAAGGGCCTCGAGGCCACGGCCCGCAAGGTCGCTCCCGAGAAGGTGGTCGTCTCGTTCAACATGTTCCTCGGCGACCCGGCGTTCGACCGGGTCGTCGAGGCCATCAAGCAGGGAAAGCCCCTCGAGGGCTGACTACATGACCGACCTGCTCTCGCGAGAGGCGGTCCGCCTCGGGTTGCGGGCCGCCGATCGCTTCGATGCGGTGCGTCAGACTGGTCAAGCTCTTGTCGATATCGGTGCGGTCGAAGCGCAGTACGTCGACGCGATGCTCGAACGCGAGCGTCAGATCTCGACGTCCCTCGGCGAGGGCTTCGCCATCCCGCACGGGACCGACGAGAGCCGGAAGTACATCAACGAGACACGGCTGACGTTCCTCCAGTTCCCCGACGGCGTCGACTGGGAGGACGACCGCGTGATCGTGTGCGTCGGGATCGCCGCCGTGGGCGAGGAACACGTCGGCGTCCTGGCGAAGCTCGCGAGGATTCTCGTCGTTCCGGAGCAGGCGGCGGTACTCCGGTCCGCGGAGAGC
>DASUQY010000105.1:0-4383 GCA_036280315.1 Actinomycetota bacterium | reverse complement strand
CCACCGCGAGTACGGCGTCCCGCTCGGCGTCCCGACGGAACGGCGGGAGCTTCACGAACAGCGGTATCCGACGGGAGCCCAACGCGGCCAGCAGTTCCGCGAGGTGCGCCTCGTTGTCGCGGTCGCGCCCCCACGACACGTTCGGACAGCTCGCGTTGAGCTCGATCGCATCAACATGCGGTTCGAGGATCGCGTGTGTCTCGACGACGTCGTGAACCGCCTCGTCGGCGATGCTGGCGAACCGAGGGGACGTTCGAGGCGCGCCCGCGAGCGTCCGAGCGGCCGCAACCGCCCCGGGGTTCGGCAACCCCATCGCGTTCACCATCGACGACCGACGCTCGTACCGCACGATCGTCGGGCGCGGATTCCCCCGCCGCGGAGCGCGGGTGATCGTGCCCGCGACGACGTACCCAAAACCGAGACGACCGAGCGCATCGAGGCGGTGACATGTCTTGTCGAAGCCGGCGGCCAGACCGATGGGGTTCGCCAGATCGATCCCGGCAAGCGACGTTCGGAGAGCGGGATCGGTGACGGCGCCGCCAACGCGTTCCCACGGCAGTGGCAGCCCCAGCGCGCTGCGCGCGATGCGATGGGTCGTCTCCGGCGGAAGGGCGAACAGCGCGCGCCGCACCGTCCGGTACAAGTCCATCGATACCCCCCTCCGGGGTCCGCACAACGCTCGCTGCGCTCGCTGTGCTACACCCGGGCCCCCTATGCTACGCGTCGATGTCAGACGACATCGCGCGCCGATTGCTCGAAGTGTCCGAGCTTCACGGCGACTTCGTGTTGTCGTCGGGGAAACGGTCGTCCGTCTACTTCGACAAGTTCCGCTTTCTCACCGACCCGGACCTGTTGAAAGAGACGGCCCGCGCCGTCGCGCGGCTTCTCCCCGAACACGTGACGCACCTCGCGGCGCCGGAAGGAGCGGCCACGCTGCTCGTCGCGGCGGTCGCGCTCGAGACGAGCCGGAGGATCGTCGTCGTGCGAAAACAGGCGAAGGCGTATGGGACGCGGTCGCTCGTCGAAGGGGAAGCGCCGGATGGCGCGCAGATCGCGCTGATCGAGGACGTCTCGACAACGGGGACCCAGGTGCTCGCGGCGGCCACTGCGCTCGAGGACGCAGGCTGCACGATCGCGCTTATCGTGCTGGCGATCGATCGAGGCGGCGCAGAGCGACTGCGAGAGGCAGGGTACGACGTGTCGTCCGTCGCGGAGGTACTCGGGAGCGACTGAGCGAACGGGATCGTCGAGGCGACGTCAGCTGGTCGTGAGCGCGCGATCCGAGACGGCGGGCATCTCGCACCGCCACACTTGGAGGCGCCACAGCAAACGGCTTCCTCGCGCGTGGAGGTGGAGGATCCCCTCCTTCATCATCCTCGCCACCGCCTTCGACCTCGCAACGACGTCCGGCAAAGGGAACTCGCGCTCGAGAAGCGACTGAAGGTTCGCGGCGCCGAAGATCCGACGCGCGACCTCCAGGATGCTGTTCTCCGCCTGGAGCGTTCCGGTCGGCAGATACAGCCGGCCTCCCGGTCGCAGGCACCCGTTCTCACGGATGCTCTCCAGCATCGCCGCGGGAAGCTCCGCACCGGTCGGACCGCCGGCGTGACCTTCGGGGAACCAGCCGGATACGGCGGCAATCTCGTCGGGGATCCCCGAGACGTCGCCGATGATCACGTCGGCCTGGATGCTTCGAACGGGCTCGAGCAGGTTGCCGACGCGGAACTCGACGCGGTCGTCGACGCCGAGCCGCTCGGCGTTCCGTGTGGCGACGGCGACCGACGACTGCGACAGATCGACGCCGTAGACGTGCCTGGCTCCGAGGTTGGCGGCGACGAACGACAGGACGCCGCTTCCCGACCCGACGTCGATCACCGTGTCGCCGGGCTGGATCTCGAGCGCCTCGGCGATCGTGCGGCTCGTATGCGTGGGCGCGAAGACACCGGGGTTGACCTCGATCGTGAACGGGCCGGTCCGGCCCTTCCACTCGAGCAGATCGGGTGCGCTCATCGGTGGCCAATGGTGCCGCTTGGAGAGCCGCTCAGTCAACCGATCAAACGACTGGTTGTTCGAACGCCGCGTCCTCCCCAGGCACGACCTCACCGCGGTCGATCGCCGCGGCGAGCGCATCGGCCCGATCGGCGACGTCCGCGGTGCTGACGCCCCGATGCACCGAGGGATAACGCCGAAGGCGGCCCGAGCCCCTCGTCAGCAGCCGGATCGCCCCGTGGGCGTTTCCCCGCAGCAGGTGGGTATAGCCGGCGCCGAGCTGCGACAGTCCCTTGAAGAACTCGGCATCGTCGGTGTCCCGCGACTGCTTCCACGCCGTCTCCCAGGCCTCGTGCGCGGGGAAGAACCGCCCGTGGTTCAGATGCTCTCGGGCGAGACGGTGGTTCTCCTCGACGGAGAACGACTCGTAGTTCTCGAGATGCAACGTGTTCTCGGCATCCCACGGCTGTGGACGGCCGAGCTCGTCGCGCGGCCGCTCCGGCTTGTTGCGCGTCGTCGTGGGCTTCCCCGTCTTGCCCGTCGCCTCGCGCGCCATGGCGTCCATCGTACGGTTTCTCCACGCCGACTCGGGACGGCATCGCGGACGCGTTGCTGGCGCGCCCCACGCACGGCCGATACCCTGCCGACATGGACCCGGCGCGCGAGGCGACGGAGGAGACCGAGCCACCGGTCACCGGTGCGCAGGCGCGGGGTGCCGAGGAGATCCGACGTCCCGCCGCGATCGCCGCTTCCGCCGGTATGCCGACGTGGATCCCCAAGCTCTTGCTGCAGATCGTCATAGCGGTATTCGCGGCGTACGCCGCGTTCTCCCTCTTCCGCCGGCTGCGGGACCTCATCGTGTGGCTCGTCGCCGCGCTGTTCCTCTCGTTCGCCCTGGAACCCGGTGTCAATTGGCTCGTCGGGCGGGGGTGGCGGCGCGGGGCCGCCACGGCGGTGCTGCTGTTCGCGCTGGCCCTCCTCGTCATCGTGGCGATCGCGCTGATGGTTCCGCTCGTGATCGACCAGGTGGAGGAGCTCGTCCAGCGGCTCCCTGGCTTCCTGCGAGAGGCGAGCGTCTACACGGAGCGATGGGTCGATGTCGAGCTCACGAGCGAGCGGCTCCTCGAGCAGATCGCCGGGGCGCAGACTAGCGTGGCCCGTCTCGCCGCGAACGTCGCGTCGATCGGCGCGTTCCTGCTCGGCGTGCTGTTCCAGCTGCTGACGATCGGGCTGTTCACGTTCTACTTCGTTGCGGATGGGCCAAGGGTCCGGCGGGCCGTCTGCTCGATCCTTCCGCCGCGAGCCCAGCGAGAGGTCCTTACCGCGTGGGAAGTCGCGATCGACAAGACCGGCGGCTACCTGTACTCACGCCTGCTCCTCGCGATCATCAACGCGGCATTCACGTACGTCGTGCTGCAAGTCCTCGGCGTGCCGTTCGCCCTTCCGCTCGCGATCTGGCAGGGGTTCGTCTCGCAGTTCATCCCGGTCGTCGGCACGTACATCGCGGCGGCCGTACCACTCCTCGTCGCGCTCCTGGAGGATCCGTGGACGGCGCTGATCTTCACGGTCTTCGTGCTCGTGTATCAGCAGATCGAGAACTACCTGCTCGCCCCGCGGATCACAGCGCGAACGATGCAGCTCCACCCGGCGGTCGCGTTCGGCGCCGCCCTCGCAGGCGGTTCCATCTACGGGTTGCTCGGCGCCTTCCTGGCCTTGCCGGCTGCGGCCGTGATCCAGGCGACCGTGTCGACGTACCTGACGCGCCACGAGGTGATCGAGTCCGACCTGACGCGCGAGGACGAGACGACGCTCAGCCCGGCCGAGATCGCCGGTACGGAAGAGAATTCCGACAAACGCGAGTCCGGGATCATGGCGCGGATGCGGTCGCGGCTCCGCGGAAACGGCGACTGACACCGCGATACGCTCGGGCCCGTGACACAACGCTTCGACGTGATCGTCGTCGGCGCCGGCGCCATCGGCACCTCCGCCGCTCGATGGCTCGCCGCCCGTGGACGGAGCACGTTGTTGCTCGAGCGGTTCGAGGTCGGGCATGCCCGCGGGAGCTCGGGTGGACCGACGCGGGTCTTCCGTCTCACCTACGACCAGCCCGACTACGTCCGGATGGCCCGCCGGGCGCTCCAGGAGTGGCGTGTCCTGGAGGACGAGGTCGGCGAGCCGCTGATGGTCACGACGGCCGGCCTCGACATCGGAAGAGCCGGGCGGTCGTCGGCGGAGGCGCTCGAGGCTGCGGGCGAGAGGTTTGAGTACCTCACCACCGAGGCGGTGACCGAGCGCTGGCCGGCGCTCCGCCTCGACTCCGCGACCGAGGTTTTCATCCAGGAGGATGGCGGCGTTTGCATGGCCGAGCGCACCGTGCTCGCACAGGCCAAGCTC
>DASUQY010000104.1:0-3865 GCA_036280315.1 Actinomycetota bacterium | reverse complement strand
CGAGGAGCTGTTCGAGCGCCTGAACGAGCGCCGCCGGGTCCGCCCCGATCGTTTCGATGAGCGCCTGGACGCCTTCGGGGGCGAGGTTCACACCCGTCGCCGTGGCGCGCTTGGCGATCCATCCCCCGAGCTCCTTGCGCTGCAAGCGAACCTCCGTGACCGAGCCCACGCCCTCGACGAGCTTCAGCAGTCCAGCCGGCGGCCTCGCGCGTTCACCGACGGTCGCGGTGAGGACGAGGATCGCGTTCGGATCGGCCGCCGAGACGTACCGCCGGAGCTCGACGACCGCGTCCTCGCGCAGGGCACGAGCGTTCGAGACGAGCAGCCCGCGCGCCTCGCCGAACAGCGACGGCGTCGCCAGGTCGGCCGTCTCACCGCCCCCCCACTCGGCCGCATCGACCTCTCGCGGACGTACATCTCCGAAGAGCTCCAGGGCCGCGGCGCGAAGGAGGAAGTCGTCGTGACCCCACAGAAGGTGGATGGGTCCCCTCGCGGCCTTCGACCCACTCGCTTTCCGCTCGGTCACGCCGCGAACTGTACAAGCGGCCCCGACGGCGAGAACGACACGGTGATGTCGCCCGCTTGATCCGTGCGAAGCACCTCGGCTCCCCCGTCGCGGAGCCATTCCAGGACCTCCGGTACCGGGTGCCCGTACGTATTCGGTCCGACGCTCACGACCGCGAGCTCGGCATCGACCGCGAGGAGGAACTCCTCGAGCGACGTCGCGGCGCCGTGGTGCGGCACCTTCAGCACGTCGGCGCGTAGATCAACGCCGTCGTCGAGCATCACCTGTTGTGCGGGTTCCTCGGGCTCGGTCGCGAACAGCACAGAATCCTCGCCGACACTCGCCCGGAGCACGATCGCGTCGTTGTTCGCGTCGGACTCGGTGCCCTTCCAACACCGATCCGGGGCCAGGACCTCGACGACGACGTCCTCGACGACGAAGACCTCTCCGGCGCGCGGATGACGAACCGGTACCTCCTCATCGGAGACGGCGTCGGCGAGCGCCTCGCCATCGGGCGAGTCGTCGGCGCAGCCCGGCTCGATCAAAAGCCCAACGGGTACGCGGGCCAAGACCGCGGGCAGACCGACGACGTGATCCGCGTGCGGGTGGCTCGCCACGACCACGTCGAGCCGTTTGACGCCGAGCGCGGCCAGCTCGGTCGCAACCTGCGCCTCGTCCGGCCCACCGTCGACGAGCATCGTCACGCCCGCCGGCGATGTGAGCATCGCCGCATCGCCTTGCCCGACGTCGAAGAACCGAACGGTGAGCCCTGACGGCGGTCCCGACGAGAGCGCGGTCGACCAGATGAGGAGGGGCGCGAGGACGAGTCCCGCAAGCATCACGGAACGCGGCGGTCGCCGTCCCGAACGGATCCACCACGCGAGCGCGGCGGCGAACAACAGTCCAAGCACGAGTGTCGCCATGCCTCCGCCGGTGATCCACGGAGCCGGCGCCCGAGCGGCGTGATCGGCGAGGATCTCGAGGTAGCGGAGCGGCAGGATCGCGATCGCCGCGAGCAGGCGGCCGAGCGACGACCAGACGATCGCGACGAACGCCGCGACGAGTCCGAGTAACAACCCTGGCGGGACGGCCGCGAAGGCGAGCACGTTCGCGAACAGCGTCGACGTCGGTACCTCGTTGAAGTGGTAGAGCAGCACGGGCGTCACGCCGATCTGGGCGGCGACCGTCGCGCCCCCCGCGAGCGCGATGGGCTTGGGCAGCACGGGCATGCGATCGGCGAGCGGCGTCGCCAGCGCGACCATGCCCGCGGTCGCAGTGACCGAAAGCTGGAACCCCACCGACCAGACGAGCGCAGGATCGAGGACGAGCAGGAAGAACACCGACGCCGACAGGATCGACGCGGCGCTCCGCGGTCGACCGAGCATCACGCCGAACAGCGTCAGACCGGCCATGACTCCTGCACGGAGAACCGACGGCTCGGCACCCGTCAGCACGACGAAGAACACCACGGTCCCGACGCCAAGCGCGAACCTCGGCCATGGCGACAGCTTCAATGCCGCCGCGAGTGCGAGCACCGGCGTGAGGACCATCGCCACGTTCCCGCCCGACACGACCAGCAGGTGCGACAGGCCGCTCGCACGGAAGTCGCGTTCGACCTCCGGATCGAGCAGCGAGTCGTCGCCGAGCGCGAGCCCGAGCAGCAGGCCGGCCTCGCGCGAAGGGAACAGCTCGCGGATCGATCCGCCGACGAGCGCTCGAAACGACTGCGCCCACCTCACGAGCGCGACGCTCGACGGGCCGAGCCGCGTCGCCGAATCGACCTGCAGCTCCGCGACGAGACCCCGGCTCGAGAGGAACCCGGCGAACTCCGCATCGTCGGGGACGACAGCGCGCCCGACCACGCGAACCCGATCGCCGCGCACGGCGTTCGGTGCCTCGCCGCGGCCGTCGACCCATACCGACTCCCGAACGCGCGCGGCCGCGTCCTCCGTTTCCACCAACGAGACGTCCGCGACGGCGCTCCATCGTTCGCCGTCCACTTTCGGATCGGTTCGAAGCGACCCGTCGACGGTCACACTCGCCGGCGCGACCCGCGCCAGAAACGCCCCCTCGATCCGGTGTGCGTGTGCGCTCCCCCAGCCGACCCCGAGCGTGAAGGCACCAACGAGCGCGAGTGCACCAATGAGCCACGGCGGAGCGCGCCGTCGCCGCAGGCGCGCTGGAGCGACCAAGTCGACCAGCCGCGCTTCATTCGGCGCCGACACCAACGGTTGCAGCGCATCGGTCACAACGATCCGCGGCGCGCACGCGACCGCGGCCCCGAACGCTACCGCCGAGGCGAGCACCCACACGACCACCGGCGCGCGCTCACCGACCAGCGAACGCACGAGCAAGCCGAGCCACAGCGCCGTGGCAAGACCCGGAAGGAGCCAACCCGTCACACCGTGACGAGCTCCCGAATGTTCTCGAGCGTCGCGTCGCCGATCCCGCTGACGTCGACGAGCTGCTCGACCGACGTGAATGGTCCGTTCTCGGTCCGGTGATCAACGATCGCCTGAGCGAGAACCTCGCCGATCCCTGGCAGCGTCTCGAGCTCAGCGTTCGTCGCGCTGTTGACGTTGACGAGACCCGTAGCGCCCGAGGTCCCGGTTTCCGTTTCCGTCGTCGGCGCCGACTGCGACTCCTTGGGAACCAATACCTGAGTGCCGTCGACGAGCGGCGCCGCGAGGTTGAGGCTCGAGAGAACGGCGCCGGGTCGAGCGCCGCCGGCCGCGTCGATCGCATCGATGACACGCGCACCTTCGGCGAACTCGTATACGCCCGGGCGTCGAACCCACCCCGCGACGTCCACCAGAATCACCGTCGCCGGTGAAACCGACGCGGTCGGCGCGGCAACGAGGGCTCCGGACGGACCGGAGCGAACCTGCACGGGCGCCGGGAGCGAACGCACGTACCAGAACCCAGCGCCGGCGACGGTTACGCCGACGACGGCGACGAGCGCGATGAGCTCGGCACGCGACAGCGTGGCGAGGCGATCGTGGATCGACTCTCCCGGCAACGCGCCCCCTCACATCGACGAGCCCGCGCATGCCGCAGCGGCGATCGCGGATGTGAGAGGGACGTCCGGAACGCTAGCGCGTGCCGGGCGCGGCCGCCGTGACCTCGATCACATGGACCGCTACCCGGTTCAGCCCCGCGTGACCAGATTGACCAGGCGCGGGGCCCGGACGATCACCCGACGGATCTCGTGGCCGTCGACCGCCTTGAGCGCCCTCTCGGAGGCGAGCGCGAGCTCACGGCACTGCTGCTCTGACGCGTCGGGGGAGACGTCGATCCGGTCACGGACGTGTCCGTCCACCTGGACGACCAGCACGACGGAGTCCTCGGCCGCCAGCGCCG
>DASUQY010000103.1:0-2902 GCA_036280315.1 Actinomycetota bacterium | reverse complement strand
ACGCGCGGTCGACGGGCTCGACGCCGATCGAGAACGGGCGCTGCTGCTCGTCGAGCAGTCGTTCCCCATCATCACCGCGCTGGTGCCGAAGATCGGCTACGACGCCGCCGCCGACATCGCCAAGGAGGCGGTGGCCACCGGACGCAGCGTCCGCGAGATCGCCGCCGAGCGAAACGTCCTCGGTCCGGGAGAGCTCGACGAGGCGCTGGACGTTCGAAGGATGACCGAGGGCGGGATCGTCGGCCCCGGCGCCGGGTAGTTCCGGCCCCGGCTAGGCGGCGCGAACTTCGGCGGCGATCGCCTCGCCGACCTCGCGCGTCGTGGATCCTCCGCCGAGGTCGGGCGTTCGGATTTCTCCGCGTTCGAGCACCGTATCGACGGCCGATTCGATCGCGGACGCGCGGTCGCCCTCGCCGACGTGTCGGAGCAGCATCGCCCCCGACAGGATCATCGCGATCGGGTTCGCCACGCCTCGTCCGGCGATGTCGGGCGCGCTGCCGTGAACCGGTTCGAACACGGCGTACTCCCAGCCGAGGTTCGCGCCGGCCGCCAGGCCCAGTCCACCGACCAGACCCGCGCACAGGTCGGAGAGGATGTCGCCGTACAGGTTCGGCAACAGCAGCACGTCAAACGTCTCAGGCTCGCGCGTGAGACGCATCGAAAGCTGATCGATCTGCATGTCTTCGAACGCAACGTCCGGCTGGTCCGCTGCCTCCTGTTGACCGATCGACAGGAACAGCCCATCCGAGAACCTCATGATGTTCGCCTTGTGCCCGAGGGTGACCTTGCGCCGCCCGTTCGACCGCACGAACTCGAACGCGAACCGGACGATCCGGCGGGCGCCAGTGACGCTGATCGGCTTGACCGTCAGTCCGGCATCCTCGCGAACCGTGCGTCCGGTTAGCCGCCGAAGCTCGTCGCGGAGCGCCGCGGCCTGCGGCGTTCCGCGTTCGAACTCGATCCCCTGATACAGATCCTCGGTGTTCTCGCGGACCACAACGAGATCGACGTCGCGGTGACGTGTGGGTACGCCCGGCAGCGATCTCGACGGCCGAACCGCGGCGAACAGGTCGAGCTCTTGGCGCAGGGCCACGTTGACGCTCCGAAATCCGGTCCCCACCGGCGTGGTGACTGGTCCCTTGATCGCGACACGCGAGCGTTCGACTTGCTCGAGGACCCGATCGGGCAGCGGCGTCCCCTCTCGTTCGAGCACCGCCGCGCCTGCCTCCTCGACGACCCATTCGACCTCGGCGCCCGCCGCCTCGACGACGAGTCGCATCGCGTCGGCGACCTCGGGACCGATGCCGTCGCCGGGGATGAGCGTGACGAGGTGAGCCATGGACTCGACCCTATCCGCCCGCGACGGCCCGGCTAGAACCGGTCGAACAGGATCGAGCGCTTCACGTCCTGGATCGCCTTCGTGACCTCGATCCCGCGTGGGCAAGCTTCCGTGCAGTTGAACGTTGTCCGGCAGCGGAACACGCCGTTCTTCTCGGCGAGGATCTCGAGGCGCCGCCTCGCGCCCTCGTCGCGCGAGTCGTAGACGAACCGGTGGGCATTGACGATCGCGGCGGGGCCGACGTACTCCTCGTCACCCCAGAAGATCGGACATGACGTCGTGCACGCCGCGCACAGGATGCATTTGGTGGTGTCGTCGTACCGGTGCCGTTCCTCGGGGGACTGGAGGCGTTCCTTCTCCGGTTCGCCCGAGTCGTTGATCAGGTACGGCAGCACGGACCGATACCCGGCGAAGAACGGCTCCATGTCGACGATGAGGTCCTTCAGCACCGGGAGGCCGCGGATCGGTTCGACGGTGACGCGCGGGGCCACGTCGCGAACGATGACCTTGCACGCCAGGGCGTTCCGCCCGTTGATCATCATCGCGTCGGAGCCGCAGATCCCGTGCGCGCACGAACGTCGAAGCGCCAACGTCCCGTCCAGGTACCACTTCACGTGGTGAAGCGCGTCGAGCAGCCGGTCGTCCGGTTCGCTCTCGATCGTGAACTCGTCCCACCACGATTCCTGGCCGCGGGTCTCGGGGTTGTAGCGGCGGATCCTGAGCGTCAGCGTGACCCGCCCACCTGCACCGGCCGCGCGGCGGTCGGATGCTTCCAAGACGTCGCCGAGACCGTTGCCGTCGTCCATCAGTACTTCCGCTCCATCGGGATGTACGGCCCGAGCTTCACCGGCTTGGTCTCCAGCTTGATCGAGCCGTCTGCCTGGCGGTACGCGAGCGAGTGCTTCAGCCAGTTCGCGTCGTCGCGAAGCGGGTGGTCCTCGCGATAATGCCCGCCTCGGCTCTCATCCCGTGCGAGGGCCGCCGCGACGAGCGCGTCCGCGCAGTCCAGCATGAAGCCCAGCTCGATGACCTCGGTGAGCTCCGTGTTGAAGGTCTTGCCCGTGTCCTGAACGAAGACCCGTTCGTACCGTTCTCGCAGCCCGGCGAGGACGTCGGCCATCTTCCGCAGGCTTGTCTCCGAACGCACCACGAACGCCAGGTCGAACATCTGCTCCTGGAGCTCGCCGCGGATATCGGCGGCGTTCGCGCCCTCGGGCCGGTTCAGCAGCCCGTCGATCGTCTCGCGTACCCGCACGTCCGGGGCGTCGGGCAGGTCCGGTAGGTCTTGGTCGCGCGCGAACTCGCTCATGTGGAGTCCACCACGGCGCCCGAACACGACGATATCGAGCAGCGAGTTGGTCCCGAGGCGGTTGGCTCCGTGGACGCTGACGCACGCACACTCGCCGGCCGCGTACAGGCCCGGAATCGGCGTCTCCTCCTCGCCCACGACGACCTGCGCTTCGGTACTGGTGGGGATCCCGCCCATGGCGTAGTGCGCCGTCGGCTGGATCGGCACCGGCTCTCGCGTGGGTTCCACGCCGAGGTACACCCGCGCGAACTCCG
>DASUQY010000102.1:0-4733 GCA_036280315.1 Actinomycetota bacterium | reverse complement strand
CATAGACGAACCCTATGCCTTGGCGGGCATGGCATCATCGCAACATGGGCACGGATCGCACACTTCCGCGGGCGATGCTCGAGGAGGCGCGCCGCGCCTTCGTCGAGAACGTCCGGGGCGTCTCGCTGGCCGAGGCCCTGTTCGCCGCGGGCGGGTACCGCTCGATCCTCGGCCTGACCAAGCACGTCGCCGCGTGGAGCGCCGTCTACCGCTCGTACGCGTTCGACCCCGAACCGCGTCACTGGATCGAAACCGACTGGCCACGTGGTCGAAGAGACACGATCGAGCCGACGGAGGACTACTTCGCCGAGGTCGTCGAATGGTTCGAGCGTTCGTACGCGGCGTGGGTCGTCTCACTCGACGAGATCGACAACCTCGACCAACCGCGACGCGTCCACTGGGGCGGCGCACTCCCGCTCTCACAGATCCTGGTGATCGTCGCCGGCCACTGGCACTACCACGCCGGCGAGATCAACGCGCTCCTGGCTATCCAGCGCGGTGAGGCATGGGAGTACACCGAAGAGGTCGAGGAGAACCACATCTCAACAGTTGGCCACGGCGTTCGGCCGGACTGGATGTCGGACGACGAGGCGGCGCCCTTCGAGCGCCTTCACGCGCCGGGTCGCGGCGCGAGAGGTTGACCGATCACCGCCGAACGGACGTGGCCACCGGCGGCACGTTTGATCGCACTCGTCGCTTCATCACGACGTCGTGCACCTCTGTGACCAGCCCGGCCACCCCGAGCGCGATCGTGGCGCCGAGCAGCGTTCCCGCCACCACGTCGCTGAGCCAGTGCGCGTTCAGGTATACGCGCGACAGCGCCATGACGAAAGCGAACACGACGGAATAGACCTCCCAGTGCCGGCGGCGATGCCCGGGCGGCAGCAGCACCAGCACGAGCCCGATGGCAGTAGCGGCCGTTGCCACGGCGTGCCCCGACGGGAACGAGAACCCCCTTGTCGTGACGAGCGATCCGGGTGGTCGCGGGCGCTCGTACACGGCCTTGAACAGGTTGATGGCTACTTCGGACACGAGCCAGATGAGCATCCACGCCGTCAGCGCTCGCCACCGGCGCCGAACCGCGAGCCACGCAGCGATCACGATCCTGAGCGGAATCAGCACCCAGCCGCTCCCCAGAAGGTTCAGCACGCGTGAGATCAGCGTCGACAGGCCGAACCGAAACTCGTTCGCTCTCCGATAAACCGCATCGTCGACGGTCTGGACCCACGCGAGTGTCGAGTCGAACGCCACCAGAGCGAAGATCACGACAGTCGCCACAAGGAGACCGACGGCGTACGCGAGCGCTCGTCGGTGGTTGGTCAGCACTGACGCAGATGATCAGCCTGGGCACGGGCTCGCGCCCGCGCCGCACAGCTCGAGGCCGTCCTGTTCGCGCACCCATTCGACGAGCTCGTCTCGCGGACGGAAGGCGAGGGCCTCGTCGACGTCGAACGACAGTGTGGGCGCCGCGTTGACGTTGAAGGCGAACCGATAGGTCACGCACCCACCGTCGAACACGTAGTACCGGTTGGCAACGAATCGTGGCGGCAGGCTGATGGGTTCTTCGAAACGGCGGGTGCCGGCCTCGTCGGCACCGGGTGTGACCTCGACGGCGTTCGAGACGTCGCACCGCCTGGTCAGCCGGACCTCGAGCGCCTGCAGTCCGGCTCGGTCCGAGTCGAGCCAGAAGCGCACGGACCCGCTCCGGATCTCGGAGCCACCGAAGATCCAGCCGACCGGAAACTCGGCGATGCAAGGGAGGAGCGTCGCCGTCGGTACCGCCTGCGCCACCAGGATCAGGCTCGCGTCGCCCGGTTCGCACGTGACCTGCTGGAGCTGACGGGACTCGCAGCTCGCGAGGAGGACGAAACAGACGCCGAGCACGACCGCCGACCTCGTGAACCTCACGAGAACACGTTCCAGTTGCTAATCACGAGCAGCAGCGCGAACAGGGACACCGCGAGCACCCACGCCGTCATGCCGACGCGGCGCAGACTCCAGCGCTGGATCCTGATCGGCTCCCGCTCGGGCGCCAGCGCGCGGAACTCCGCAAGGAGGTCGCGGTCGTCGCGCTTCATCTCCGTCCGTAGCTGTGTCGGACTGGCCACGCCGCGCGTAGCCGCGAACGCCTCGGCGATCTCGTCTGCGGTGAAGTAGTCGAGCGCGGCTTCGTAGACGCTTTTGGCGTCCGACCGGAGTGCGAGGACGAGCATCATGTTCGCCAGGTCGACGGCCTGTCGCCACGGTGAAGGCCGAACCTGTACGAAGAACACGTCGATCAGCAAGACCTCGCCGTCTCGAACCATCAGGTTGGCCGGCTTGATGTCGCGATGCGCGAGACCGGCGTCCCACATGTTCCGGATCAGCCGGAGGCCGCCGTCGATCACGCGTTCGTCGACCTCGGCCTCCCCAATCTCGACGGCGCCCTTGAAGAACTCGGTGACGATCATGTACTCGCGCTCCGGTGTGATCTCCACGATGCCGTACGGCTTGGCGGTGGGGAGGCCTGCGTCCTGGAGCAGTCGCAGCGTGTAGTCCTCGTATTCAACGAAGCGACGGACGTTCTGGAACGGCGTCTCGTCTTCCAGCGCGCCATACAGGATCGTTCGCCCGAGCTTGTACCAGCGATCCGCGCGGACGTGGGTCTTCGCGTAGAGCTTGGCGAACAGGTACTGCTCGGGGTCGGACTCGGTGGCCGCGACGCGGAGACGGAGCGGCGTCGACCCCCCCGAGCCTTCGAGGCCCACGGGCTTGATGTCGAGCACGGTCAGACCGAGCTGTTCGCGAACCGCCTTCACGATCGCCTCTCCCCGACGGCCACCAACGTCCAGGTGGGCCGACTTGCCACGGCGGTACGTCACCGGGAACGCCTCGTTCGGCGTGAACCAGCGAAACGCCACGAGCACGACGGCAATCCCGAAGATGCCGGCGTAGACGACGTCTGTCGGCCGGTCCACGGCCAGGTACACGCGTGACGTTGCAAGCGTGACGATGGCCACGCCGGCGATCCACTTTCCGATGTTCCGAGGGCGACCGGGGACGACGAGCGAGTAGAGCATGCCGACCACGGTGCCGGCGAAAGACGCAACCGGGCGGGACGGAGTGGCGAACCCTTCCCACGAGCCGATGATCTCGACCCCGAGCGGACGCGGCCGGCCGAGCGCGATCGTCATCTGGTACATGAGGATCTCCAGCACCAAGATCGCGCCGAGGAACACGAACAGGTGGCGCCACCGCTTGAAGACCACAAGCGCCAAGATCGTGCCCCACCGCAGGATCCGGATCGTCCATGGATTGCCGAGCGCGGAGAGGAACTCGGCCACGTCGGTAAGCCAGGCCGTCCGGAGCGCTGCCACGTCCAGGAGTCGCTCGGTGTTGAACCGATCGAAGATGTCTCCAAAGCCGTCGAACACGACGACGCCGATCAGGACCGACAGGAAGTACGCGGTCATGATCAGCCAGAACTTGCCGCTTCGACCGAGCTCACGTGGTAGAGGCGGGGGTTCGCCCGACGGTCGACGGCGCACGTCGCCGAGGGCGAGCGCTCGGTGCCGACCCACGTGCGTCGCGCTCGACTCAGGCGTTTGCGTGGTCATCCCCTCGGTCGATCGTCCGGACCGAGATGCTAGTCCCTCGGGTCGAGGAGCCCATGTTCGACGAGCCACGCCGCAGCGACGCGCTCCGGTGACGCGCCCTCGAGCGCGACGCTCGCGTTCAGCGCGCGCAACTCCGCCGTCGTGATCAACCGTGACACGGCGTCGACCACGCCAACGAACCGATCACCATGGCGCTCGATCACCTCGTCTCGAACGACGGGCGTGACGTTCTCGGCCGGCTGAAGGCCGCGATCGTCCCCGAGCAGCACGAAGTCGTTCTCTTGGATCGCGGCGTCGGTGGTGAACAGGAGCGCGACGTCGACCGTACCGGCTCGGAGTGCCGACACCGTGAGCGAACCGCCCGCGTCGAGCGTCTCGAATCGGTCGAACTCGAGACCGTACGTGCTCTCTAGCCCCTCGAGACACAGCGGACGCTCGGGGCACTCGGGAGGGCCACCGAGCGCGAAGTCCTCGTCGATCGCCGCCAGGTCGCTGATCGCTTCCAGGCCATGGCGCTCGGCCGTCGCGCGGGTGACGGCGAAGCCGTTCTGGTTCTGGGCCGGCGCGGGCGTGAGCACGTCGACCCCCCGCTCGGAGAATGCATCGACCAGTCGAGCGTGCGTCAGTTCTTCATCGGAGGTTGCGAGGTCCTCGCCGCCGGCGAGGAAATCGAGCGCTGAACCCGCGTACTCGGGGACGAGCTCGACGAGTCCTCGCTCGAGCGAAGGTTCGACCAACTCGCGTGGCCCGATGCCCAGCTGGCGCTTCACGTTGAAGCCCTCGGCTTCGAGTGCCTGTGCGTAGATCTCACCCAAGACCCTGCTCTCCGGGAACTCGAACGACGCCACCGTGATCGCGTCGTCGTCGAGCGTCGATGTCGGGGACGGAACGTCGGGCCCACAGGCAGGACCCGAGAGGATGAGCGCAAGCGCCAGCGCGAGCTTGGAAGGCAAGGCGCTTAGCTCGAGACGGCCGGAGTCCCCGCGGTCGCCAGGTCGTCGACGCTTTCGCGCCGCCACGAGGACCGGGCTCGCCAGATGAGATACGTGAACCCGCCGATGGGGATCTGGATGGCGTACGTGAGGACGCGGAATAGCAGGACCGCCGCAACCACCTCGGGTCGACTCCCCGGGGGGG
>DASUQY010000101.1:0-4708 GCA_036280315.1 Actinomycetota bacterium | reverse complement strand
CGGCGGCGCCGGCCAAATGGTCGTTCAGATAGCCGAGCAGGTTCATCGTTCGCTCCTTACAGTCGTGTTCGGCGGCCATCGCGTCCGCCTTCGTGCTGTGGACAGAGCCGTCCCGGGTGCTCCGGCTCCCAGTCCCAAGGTATGGCTGTCTCCGCCAGTAGCCAAGGTTGTGCCGATTCAAACCTGGTTCACGAGCCCAATTCGACACCTCGCGCTCGACAGAGGTTTTAGCTCGCAAGTCCCAACACGAGTTCGTTCAGGAGGAACATCCCTCGCTCGGTCGGTACGAGGTGGTCGTCCACCATACGGAGCAATCCCTGCTCCAGGAACCCAAGCGCGACACCGGACGCGACCGAAATGACTGGTATGCCTTCCAAGGTTCGGAGCTTGAGGAAGATCTCTTCCAGGTCCTCTTCCTGCGGCGTGAGGTGCTCTTCGCCGCCGACCGGGAGCCGTCCCGACTCGACCAGCGACAGATATTCCTCGGGCGGACGCACGTTCCACCATCTGCGGCCGTCGCGGTAGGAGTGCGCGCCGGCACCCAGACCGAGGTAGGGGCGCCGCTCCCAGTACCCGAGGTTGTGCCTGCACTCGAGCCCCGGCTTGGCCCAGTTCGACACCTCGTAGTGGTGGAAACCCGCCTCGCCGAGCACCTCGCACGCGAGCTCGAACATGTCGGCCTGCAAGTCGGCGTCGGGCGCCGGGACGACGCCGCGTTGCACCTTCCGCCCCAGCGAAGTCGACTGCTCGATCGTCAGCGCGTACGCGGAAACGTGCTCGGGCTGAAGGTCGACGGTCACGCGTAGCGTGCGCTCCCACGATTCGAGCGTTTCGCCGTTGGCGCCATAGATGAGGTCGACATTCACGTTCGCATAGCCGGCTTCTCGCGCCGCGTGCATTGCACGTTTGACCGAATCCGGATCGTGCAACCGCTCGAGCGACTCCAATACCGTCCGATCGAACGACTGCGCTCCCATCGATAGGCGGGTGTATCCCGCGTCGAGGAGCGCCGATAGCTTCGCCCGATCGACGGTATCGGGGTTCGCCTCGATCGTGATCTCGGCGTCCGAAGCGACGTCGAGTGTCGAGCGCAATCGCGACACCAACGCTTGGAGGTCCTCGACGTCGAGCGTCGTGGGCGTCCCGCCCCCAAGGAACGCGCTGGCGAACGTTTCGCCCAACCACTCGGGGGCCGCGAGCTCAGCCTCTCGCACCTGCGCCGCGAGGTACCGCGACCGCAAGTGATCCAAGCCGGCGTACGCGTTGAAGTCGCAGTACCCACACCGAGTCACGCAGAACGGCACGTGCACGTAGAGACCGGCGCTCACGATCGCGTCCCTGCCTTCGTTCGGTTGCCCTTGTCGATGCGGAGCGCCTCGATGAACGCCTCCTGCGGAACGTCGACCCGGCCAACACGTCGCAGTCGCGCCTTCCCCTTCTTCTGCTCCTCGAGCAACTTCCGCTTCCGCGTGATGTCGCCGCCGTAGCACTTCGCGAGCACGTCCTTGCGCTTGGCCTTGACCGTCTCGCGGGCGATGATTCGCGAGCCGATCGAAGCCTGGATCGCCACGTCGAACAGCTGGCGCGGGATCAGTTCTCGCAAACGTTCGACCATCCCGCGGCCGTACCCGTACGCCTTATCCCGGTGCACTACGCTGGAGAAGGCGTCCACCGGCTCGCCGTGGAGCAGCACGTCGACGCGGACGAGCTCGCTCAACTCGTACCCGATCGGTTCGTAGTCGAGCGACGCGTACCCGCGGGTGCGCGACTTCAGCTGATCGAAGAAGTCGAAGATGATTTCCGCGAGCGGGAGCTTGTAGTGCACCTCGGCGCGCTCGGGCGACAGGTAGCTCATCTCCAAGAGCTCGCCGCGGCGCGATTGGCACAGCTCGAAGACCGGTCCGAGGTACTCGCTCGGCGTGATGATCGTGCCGAGCACGATGGGCTCTTCGACGCGGTCGTACGTCCCCGGCTGGGGCATCTCGCTCGGGTTGTGCACGACGATCGTCTCGTCGCCGCGGACCGCGTGGAACTCCACGTTCGGCGCGGTCGCGATGAGCTCGAGCGAGAACTCGCGCTCGAGCCGCTCCTTGACGATGTCCATATGAAGCAGCCCGAGGAACCCGCATCGGAACCCGAAGCCGAGCGCCTGCGACGTCTCGGGTTCGAACACGAGCGCGGCGTCGCTCAGCTTCAGCCGGTCGAGCGCGTCTCTCAGCTCCGTGTAGTCACCGCCCTCCGCGGGATACAGACCGCTCCACACCATCGGCAGCGGCTCTCGGTAGCCCGGCAATGGCTCCTGAGCTCGTTGCTTCCCCGCCAGGCTCACGGTGTCGCCCACCTTGACCTGGTGCACGTCCTTCAGGCCGGTGACCAGGTAGCCGACCTCGCCCGCGTCCAGAGACGTCACAGGCGTCGCCTCGGGCGCGAACACGCCTGCTTCCTCGGCGTCGGAATCGATCCCCGTCGCCATGAACCGGACCTTCGAGCGCGAGGGAAGCGCACCGTCGAACACGCGGACGTACGCGACGACGCCGCGGTACGGGTCGAAGCTCGAGTCGAAGATCAGCGCGCGGAGCCGCGCGTTCGGATCGCCCGACGGCGGTGGAACACGTTCGATGACGCGTTCGAGGAGGTGGGTGACCCCCTGGCCGGTCTTGCCGGAGACGGCGAGGACCTCGTCCGGATCAACGCCGACGAGCTCGGCGAGCTCCCGCCGGTTCTCCTCGACGTTCGCCTGCGGCAGGTCGATCTTGTTCAGGGCCGGCACGATCACCAGTCCGGCGTCGCGCGCCAGGTGATAGTTCGCGAGCGTCTGCGCCTCCATCCCCTGCGCCGCGTCGACGAGCAGGATGGCGCCCTCGCACGCAGCAAGCGACCGGGAGACCTCGTACGTGAAGTCGACGTGCCCCGGCGTGTCGATCAGGTTCAGCTCGTGATCGACGTCGCTCGTGCGGTACGCGAGCCGGACGGCCTGGGCCTTGATGGTGATGCCGCGTTCCCGCTCGAGTTCCATCTTGTCGAGGTACTGCTCGCGCATATCGCGGTCGGGAACCGTGTGTGTCAGCTCCAGGAGCCGGTCGGCGAGCGTCGACTTTCCGTGGTCGATGTGGGCGATGATGCAGAAGTTGCGGATGCGGGTGGGTTCGGTCACGGCCGGCATATCGTACGAGCGCGCCGCATCGGTCCTGCGTGACTCGCACGACGAAACCGCGCTGGTAGACTCGCCCGTCCATGGCCAACATCAAGTCGCAGATCAAGCGCAACCGCCAGAACGAGCGCCGCCGCAAGCGCAACAAGGCGGTCCGCAGCGCCCTCAAGACGGCGTCGAAGAAGGTCACCTCCGCTGCGGGGAGCGGTGACGGTGATGCCGCCCAGGCCGGCGCCCGCGATGCGGCTCGCGCGTACGACCGCGCCGCCTCGAAGGGCGTGATCCACAAGCGCGCGGCCGCACGCCACGCATCACGCCTGGCCAAGGCGGCGAACCGCGCCGCCACCTCGGGCGAGTAGCCCTCCCGGCTTCGTTCGTCACCTCCTCGGGTAGGAGTGAGCGGTGCGATACGTAGCCCTGGCCACCGACTACGACGGCACGATCGCCGCGGACGGCGTCGTCCCCGACGACGTCGTCGAGACGATCGAACGCGTCCGCGAGAGCGGCCGCCGGACGATCCTCGTCACCGGCCGCGAGCTCGAGGACCTTCGTCAAGCGTTCGACCGGCTCGACGTGTTCGACCGAGTCGTGGCGGAGAACGGCGCAGTGCTGTTCGATCCGGCCACGCGAAACGCCCGAGCGCTCACCGAAGCGCCGCCGCCCGCGTTCGTCGACGCGCTGAAGGAACGTGCCGTCGAGCCACTCTCCGTCGGTCACGTCATCGTCGCGACGTGGGAGCCGCACGAGACGACCGTGATCGAGGCGATCCACGAGCTCGGCCTCGAGCTGCAGATCATCTTCAACAAGGGCGCCGTGATGGTGCTGCCGGCCGGCATCACGAAGGCGTCGGGACTCGCAGCGGCCCTCGACGAGCTGCGACTGTCGCCGCACAACGTCGTCGGCGTGGGCGATGCGGAGAACGACCACGCGTTCCTCGATGCGTGCGAGCTCTCGGTGGCCGTGGCGAACGCGCTCCCCGCCGTGAAGGATCGATGCGACTACGTGACGAAAGGTGCTCGGGGCGACGGCGTTCGCGAGCTCTGCGACGGGCTCCTCGAGTCCGACCTCGAGCATCTCGACGATCGCCTCCCACGTCACGACATCGTGATCGGGACGGCCGGGGACGGCGAACCGGTGCGGGTTCGGCCGTACCGAACGAACGTGCTCGTCACCGGACCGTCCGGCAGTGGGAAGTCGACGCTCGTCACGGCGTTCCTCGAACAGCTGGTGGAGCACTCGTACCAGTTCTGCCTGATCGATCCCGAAGGCGACTACGAGGAGCTCGAGCATGCGGTTGTCCTCGGATCTCACGACGGGGCGCCAACCGTCGACGAGGCGCTCGACGCGCTCGTCGATCCGGACATCAACCTGGTGCTGAACCTGCTCGGTGAGCGGCTCGACGACCGTCCGGGCTTCCTGAGCTCGCTCGTGCCGAGACTCCAGGAGCTCCGCGTCGAGACCGGCCGCCCACACTGGATGGTCGTGGACGAGGCGCACCACCTGCTCCCGTCGGGCCTGCAGACGCCTGAGACGACGCTCCCGCGACGAGTCGCCTCC
>DASUQY010000100.1:0-3691 GCA_036280315.1 Actinomycetota bacterium | reverse complement strand
GCCCACCGCCGTGTTCGGCCCCCGTGGACCACGGGGGTGATGGTCTCCACCATCGATAGGCCTCAAGGACCGAACAGCGTGGTCAGCCCGGCGACGACCGATGCCGCAACGACGGCAACGAGCAACGGCGAGCTCAGGAGGATCTCAGCATTCAGTCGTGAGCTCGCGATAGGTGATGCAGAAGACGCGCTTCCCGCTCGGGCAGTACCCGCGCACCGACGCGTCGCCGTTGATCCTGATCCCCGAGGACGAGCAGCAGTCCTGGATGTGCCGAACGCGTCCGTTGCAGCATCGGCTCCAGCCGCCGCCGTACCGCGGGTTGTTGACGAACTGATACCGCTTCGGCACCACGGACTGACAGACCTTGCGCCGGGTCTGCTGTCTCGACAAGTAGATCTCGCCTTCGTCGTCGACCGGGTAGCCGTACAGCGGGTGCACCGGGAAGCCGTACCCGTCCGTCCGCGAGTTCGGCGCATACGGATGCGGGCACGAACCGGTCGTGAAGATGTGACCGCAGATGTGGTACGCCTCGGCACGCTCCGGCGCGAGCGCGATGGCAACCATCGGGCCACCGGCCAGCGCGACGATGGACTTCCCGATCCGACCGAGGAACGAGCGACGGCTCGTTCGACGTGCGAGCCCCTCCCCGGCACGCGCGAGGCCCCCCGCCTCTTCGGGGGTTCGCGGGCGCGGTCGGCGCAGCTTCAAACGGCGCTGAGCTCCTCACTCTGCTCGATCCGACGCGAGGCCGTGTCGATCAGGCCCTCGAGCTGCTCGAGCGAGTTCACCGTCCCCTTCGATTGGACGATGCCGAGCTCGTCCACGACGACGACGAACGGAACTCCGGGAACGTCGAGCGCTCGCTCCGCGCCCGGATCGGAGACGACCTGCGCCACGAGCCCCGACGCACGAGCGGCGGCCGGGAGCGAGGGCAGGATCCGTTCGCAGACCGGGCATGTCGGCGACACGAACGTCAGAAGCCGGCGCGCACCTGGTCCTCCGATGATGACCGTGGTTCCGTCCCGGCCGGCGGCGGTCCTCGACGCGAGCGGCTCACCGATCGCAGGCCCCTCGTCGTCCATCTCCAGTGCGCCGACCGGCGAGATCCGTAGGTGGAGCACGCCGATCTGACGCGCAAGCGCGACGACGACGACCGTCAAGACCGCGAGCAGGACCCATTGCACGACGAAAGCGGCGGCCCACCAGCCCGACACTCGATCAGGGCCTATTCGAAGGTTCCGGTTCGACAGGCGCCATCTGTGCGTTCGTGTCCACGACGGCATCCTCGGAGCCGTCTCCGTGCGCGCTCGTGAAGCCCTCGGGAACCGACCACGTGGCCTTGCCGTCCTTGTCCAGGAACTGCATCACCGGGATGCCGTCGCTGGTGAGTCCGATGATCGCGCGCAGCTCACCGTCCTTGTTGAGCAGCCGGATGATCGGGGAGCCTTCGGCGGCCAGACCGAGCCTCGCTCGGATCTTCCCGTCCTCGTCCTGCAGAGAGATCGTCGGAGACCCCTGCTGCGCAAGCGAGTACACGAACCCGAGCTCGCCGTCCTTGTTTCGGAGCGCGAGGGTCGGCGCACCCTCGGACCCGAGGCCGAACTTCGCGCGGACCTTCCCGTTCCGGTCGACCATGGCCATGCTCGCCGAACCGTCCGAGAACAGGCCGAACGTGGCCCGGACCTTCCCTCCGTCGTCGGCGATCGCCAGCCCAGCGGATCCGTCCGGCTGAACGCCGAAACGCGCCCGGAGTCGCTCGTCAGCGCCGTAGAACGAAATGAACGGCAGGTCGTCGTTGGTGACGCCGAACCGCGCGCGAACGCGGCCTTCCGAGTCTTCGATCTCGATCTCGCCGGCCCGGATAACCCGCTTTCTCATCTGCGCCTCTCAGTTGGGGCCAACGCTCGGCCCGTTCCGGAGTTGTCCGTGGGTCCGCAGTCTAGGACGACGGCGACCGCCGGGCGGGCGAGGGACGCGAGATGCGGATACCGAACCACCTCGTCTTGGTTCGATCGGCCGGGTATGCACTCGCGGGTCCCAGAACCCTCCAGATGCGAGAAACCGCCGCAACCCGAGGGTCACAGCGGTCTCTCGTGGCGAACCTTATGAGGTAGGCCTGTTGTCGGTCAAGCGGGATGACCCGGTTTTGTCACTCTTTCCCGGCGCGCTCGACCCGGACGGTCACCGCCTCGAGCCGGGACTGGTCCGGTTCCACGCCGATCCCCGGACCCGTGGGCACGGCCATCGTTCCGCGGGGGCCGAGCTCGAAGGGTTCCGTGAGGTCCTCAGCGAAGTATCGGCGGCTCGCGCTGATGTCGCCGGGGAGGGTGAAGTTCGGCATGGCGGCCACGGCCAGGTTCGTGGCACGCCCGATGCCCGTCTCGAGCATCCCGCCGCACCAGACGGGGACGTTCTGTGAGGCGCACACGTCGTGGACGCGCTTCGACTCCGGGACGCCACCCACGCGGCCCTGCTTGACGTTGACGATCCGGCACGCTCCGAGCTCGATCGCCGCGCCCGCGCCGGCGGCCGAACGTATCGACTCGTCGAGGCACAGATCGGATCGGATCAACGCCTGCAGTTTCGCGTGCTCGACCACGTCGTTGTGATGCAGCGGCTGCTCGATCATGAGGAGGTTGCATTCGTCGAGGTCTCGGAACACACCCGCGTCGTCGAGTGTGTAGGCGGCATTGGCGTCGACGGAGAGCAAGATGTCCGGGTGGGCGTGGCGAACCGCCCGAACGCGCTCGACGTCGAGGCCGGGCTCGATCTTCAGCTTAATCCGGCGATAGCCCTCGCCCAGGTACACGGCGACCAGCTCGATCAGCGCCTCCGTCGACGGCTGGATCCCCACCGAGACGCCGCACTCGACGCGGTCCCTCGTGCCACCGAGGTGCTCGGCGAGGGAACGACCGAGCGCACGCAGGTGCGCGTCGAGGAACGCGTCGATGAGGGTGGCCTTCGCCATTGGATTCCCCCTGACGAAGGCGAGCACACCCTCGACGTTGTCGGGTTCGACATCGCCGGCGGAGATGAGCGCGGGCGCAAGCAGGTCCCGAAGGACGAGCCACGCGCCGGCGTTCCATTCCTCGGAGTAGTCGGGTTCGGCCCCCGCGACGCACTCGCCCCAGCCTTCGGCGTCGTCGGTCTCGACCCGAGCCAGGATGCACTCTTTGTCGCGCGTCTCGCCGAAGCTCGTCCGGAACGGACGAACGAGCGGCAACCGAACGAGGCGGAGCTCGACCGACCGGACTTGGGTCATCCGCCGATCACCGTTCGTACGTTCGCGTGAAGACGTACGCGCTCCGCTGGCGATCGAACGAGGCGGCGACGAGACCGCGACCCAGGCACGCCTCCGCCGCGTTCGCGACCGCGTCGCGCCAGGCGGACGCAACCCCCGGCTCCGAAGCTCGCAGCGACGCGTACTCCGCCGGAACCTCGAGGATCGCGACGTCGCCCTCGACGACATCGCTCGTCTTGGGACCGCCGTCCTCGCCACGTCGCGTGATGGTCACGCCACGGTCCGTGATGGCCCGGTTCGGACCGGGGTCGGGCTCGAGATCCCACCGGATCACCAGGCGGTCGCTGCGATCGCCCCGGTTCAACTCATCCGTCATCTCGCCGTAGAAGTTCCGCTCGAGCCGGTCGGCGATCGCCCCCAGCTTGTGAAGGTTGAAGTACGCGTTCCGCG
>DASUQY010000099.1:0-3372 GCA_036280315.1 Actinomycetota bacterium | reverse complement strand
GGCGGAGGTCATGGGGCCGCCGATCACGATGGTCGAGTTCGACGAGCCGGTCGATATTGCGTTCGAGGGGCTCCAGCACGGGCCGGCGGTCCTCGTCGTCAAGGCCGGCCAGGCGCTCGGCGTGCTGACGCGGAGCGACTTCCTGGAATACCTCGCACACCGGCCCCGCGACTGATGGAACGGGACGGCCCCCGATAGCTCCGCGCGACGAGCCGGCGGGCATGCGGTTCGAGACCCGGGCGATCCACGTCGGGCAGGACCCGGATGCCGAGTTCGGCGCGGTCAGCGTCCCGATCTATCAGACCTCGACGTACGCGCAACCGGCGGTCGGCAAGCCGAAGGCGTACGACTATGCGCGCGGCGGAAATCCCACGAGAGAAGCGCTGCAGGAGGTCCTCGCCTCCCTCGAGGGTGGAACGCGCGCGCTGTCGTTCTCGAGCGGTCTCGGGGCGACGACGACACTCCTGCTGACGCTCCGCCCGGGCGACCACGTCGTGCTCGGCGATGACGTCTACGGCGGGACGTACCGGCTGCTCGCCCGAGTGATGAACGGGTGGGGCGTCGAGTTCGACACGGTCGACCTGGCCGATGAGGTGTCGCTCCGCTCGACGATCCGTGATCGAACGCGGATCGTGTGGCTCGAGACGCCGACCAACCCGTTGATGAAGATCGTCGACATCGAGCGCGTCGCCGCGATCTCGCGCGAAGCGGGCGCGATGTGCGTCGTCGACAACACCTTCGCCACGCCGTACCTCCAGCGGCCTCTCGAGCTCGGCGCCGACGTCGTCGTCCATTCGGTGACGAAGTACCTCGGCGGCCACTCCGACCTGATCGGCGGCGCGATCGTCACGAGCGACGACGAGCTGATCGAACGGCTCACGTTCCTGCAGAACGCGGCCGGCGCCGTTCCGGGACCGATGGACTGTTTCCTCGCGTTACGGGGAGTGAAGACCCTGGCGATCCGGATGGAGGCGCACTGTACGGGCGCCGAGCGCGTCGCCGGGTTCCTCGCCGGCCATCCAAGGGTGGCCAGGGTCTATTACCCGGGCTTTCCGGATCACCCCGGCCACGACGTCGCCGCGCGACAGATGCGACGGTTCGGAGGCATGCTGAGCTTCGAGACTCGCTCGCGCGACGACGCGATCGCCGTGGCCGAACGCACGAAGATCTTCTTCCTCGCGGAGTCGCTCGGCGGCGTCGAGTCGCTGATCGAGGTTCCCGGGCCGATGACCCACGCCAGCGTGGCGGGCTCGCCGCTCGAGGTTTCCGAGTCGCTCGTGCGCGTCTCCGTGGGCATCGAGCACCCGGACGACCTCGTCGCCGATCTGGAGCAGGCGCTCAGCTGATCACGAGCTGACCGGCATGCGTCGCGAGCGCGACGGAGGTAACCCGCGCGCCGCCATCAATCACGCGGATGGGGAGATCCTCGCCACCGAGCCACGAGCGCAACGATCGATCGTCGCCTTGGACGTCGATCCGCGCGATCCCGGTGGCCTGAACGCCATGACCGGCGCGAAGGCGACCTGGGTGAGATTCAGCCGCTTCCCAGGAGATGAAGAACGGCAGGAACGGCTCGCGGCGCGGATCCTCCAGACCGGCGCTCCGCCATCTGACCTCGGTCCCGTCGGGACGTTCGCGCGCACCTGCGATCACGTCGAGCCCGAGTCTCCCGGCCACAGCATCGAGGTCGTCCGTCGATACGCAGATGGCGAGCCATCCGCCGCCCCCTTGGGCTCGCTCGAGCACCGCTCGTCCGAACCGCGTTCCCGCCGCGACGGCCTCGTCTTCGACCGCGATCAGCTCGATGTAATCGTGGCCCAGGGGAACGATGCGGTTTGCCGTCCCCCACCCTGCATGGCGCCCTCCGGGCGCCGAGTCGAGACCGTGGTCGCGACGAAAGCGATCGGCGGCGGCGTCGAGGTCAGGTACGGCACAGACGACGTGGTCGATCCGGAGCACGACGGTGGAGCGTACGTCAGGGCCGAACGCCTACGCGCGCGGGCGCTTCAGGTAAGCGACGAGCGACTGGCCGCCCATCGGGTTGGTGATCTGTGCGACGCCCACGAGCTCCCAGCCGTCCTCGCCGAACGTGTTCAGGATGTCGCCGGGATTGTGCTCGAGCAGCGGCGCCACGAAGTACTCCCACTTCTGCATGCTTCGCGTCCCCCTCGATAACGACGGCCGGACCTTCACGCAGGCGGCAGCAGCCGCCTCATTTCCCGCTTGATGCAGTCGTCCATCACGACCCTCAGGCCCGCGTCCTCTGCGATCCGGCGGGCTTCGTCATTCGCGATGCCGTCCTGCAACCAGAGCATCTTCGCGCGTCGGGCGACGGCATGCTCGGCGACCGGCGGCGTGTGCTCCGGGCGACGGAAGACGTCGACGACATCGATCGCGACGTCGTCCGGAACGTCGAGCAGCGTCGGAAACGCGCGCTCGCCGAGGATCTCGGTCTCGTTCGGGTTGATCGGAACGATGCGGTACCCGCGTTGCTGCAAGAACTCGGACACCTCGTACGAGGGCCGATCCGGTTTGGACGACAGGCCAACGACGGCGATCGTCTTCGCCTCGGACAGGATCTCGCGGAGCTCGACGTCCGACGGCTCGTCCGGCTTCGTGTTCGGTTCAGTCATGCATCCACCCGCCGGACGATCTCGAGGAGACTCCCGAGGATCCTCGCCGTAGCTCCCCAGATCGTGTGGTCCCCCATCTCGTAGGCCTGTCCCACGTAGATCCCCTTGCTGCGGCGCCACTCGACCTGCGTCTCTGCCGCCATCAGCTCGTCGACGCGGTACGTGAGCACCTCGGCGATCTCGCCCGGGTTCGGCCGGAACTCCCGGCGGGTGCGAAGGACGCCGACGAACGGAACGATCAAGATCCTCGAGACGAACGTGGGCACCGGCGGGAGCGCGCCGAGCACTTCGACGCTCGACGGCGCGATCCCCAGCTCTTCCTCGGTCTCGCGGAGCGCCGTGTCGAGCGGGGACGCGTCGTCCTCGTGCCGGATCCCTCCGGGGAACGAGATCTCGCCGGGATGCCGTGGCAGCTCTTCGGTTCGGCGCGTGAACACGATGGACGCGACGTCCACGATCGGGACGAGGACGGATGCCAGGCGGTCGCCTGATGCCGGCTCGTGCTGAGGATCCTGGTCGAGCGCGGTTGAAAGACCGGCGAGCAGCGCCGTGGAGGCCATCACGGCCATGGTAGAGCAGCCGCGGGTTTCGGCCGTCTGGGCGCTATCCTGGATCCATGGAGCGCACCGCCACCGTGATCGAGGTCACCGACAAGGCGGCGACCAAGATCCGCCAGCTCGCGGAGAAACAGGGCGCCGAGCCCGCGCTTCGCGTTCGCGTCGTCGCCGGCGGTTGCTCC
>DASUQY010000098.1:0-6722 GCA_036280315.1 Actinomycetota bacterium | reverse complement strand
GATGTTCCTGTAAAGGCCCTGCCTATGGAGACATCGTTGCGATGCGATCTATTCCCGTCTTCTGGCCGCTCGACGCAGGTTGAACACACCTCGGGGCCCCCCTATTGGGCCTACGTCAGACGTCAGGCGACCCGAACTGACAGGACCGGCGCGATGTCCCCGGCCGTGAGCGACCAGGTCGCGCCGCCGTCCGCGGAGCCGAACACCTCGCCGGAGGTGGCCCCGAAGTACAGGCCGAGGGGAGACCCGCCGTCCTGCGCGAACGCCTGCCGGAGCACCGTCAGGTATCCGCTCTGAGGCAACCCCTCTGCGTGAGCCGTCCATGAGCCCCCGGCGTCGCGGGTCTCGAAGACACGGACCCGACCCTCGGCCGTCACGCGATCCCCATCGGAGTTGAGCGGTATCACGTAGGCCGAGTCGGAATCGTCCGGGTCGATCACCATGGGAAAGCCGAAATCGGACGGGAGCCCCTCCGCGATGCTGGTCCAGGACATCCCTGCGTCGTCGGATCGGTAGACGCCCCCGTGGAACTGCATCATCAGGCGTTCCGGACGGCCGGAAGCGCGGTGCATGTTGTGGACGCACCTGCCGAGCGGCTGCGATCTCGCCTCTTCGGGCAGGTACCGCGGCACGATTCCGGCGTTCCCGACCTCCCACGTCTTGCCCGCATCCTCGGTGACCCACACGCCGACGGCCGAGATACCGACCGCAAGCCGGTTGGCGTCGCCGGGCCACGGGCAGATCGAGTGGACCATGAGACCGCCGGCGCCCGGCCCCCATTCGGAGCGACTCGGCTGCTCCCACAACCCTCGGTTGAGCTCCCACGTCATGCCGCCGTCGCGGCTCTCGAACAGCGCGGCCGGATCCACGCCGGCGTAGAGCAAACCGTCCTCCTCCCCCGGCGTGACGACCCAGATCCGGACGACGCTCCCGTCCTCGCCCTCGGGAAATCGAGGCCCGTCCGTTTGCTCCCAGTCGCCCGTCGGATCGTCGGAGACGAACACACGCGGGCCGAACTGACCGTGGGTCACGCTCGCGTAGAAGCGACCGGTCCGGGGGTCCCGCATCGCGTACTCGACCGCCTCGCCGGGGAACGCGCGGGCGGCCACGTCCATGGGACCTCCGCGGGGACCGCGCAGCACGAACAAACCCTTTCTTGTCCCCACGAGCAGCTCAGCGTCAGAGCCACCACCGGAGACGGCGCCGACGATCTCCAGACGGTCGGCGTCGGTTATCTTGGCCTCACCGTCGACGCGTTCGCCGCCCACGAACACCGCGACGTGCTCGCGAACCCGACCCTGATCGTCGAGCACCCAGCCGGCGAGCTTCGGGTGAGCGCGCTCGAGACCACGGAGCGCCTCCTCGACGGTCGCGCCCTCGACGGAGATCTCACGCCGTCCATCGGCGCGCTCTCGAAGCGGCGGACGGAGCCTGACGACTGCCACTGGACCGGGAGTGTAGCGACGACGGCCGACTCGTCGCGCGGCCGCGAATACAGTTGAGGCGTGACGATCGAGGTTCCGCAGAGCCGCTGGACGGACATCGACGGTCCGGTCCACTACGCCCGCTGGGATGGACCGGACGAGCGGACGTTCGTCCTCGTCCACGGTCTGGGCGGTTCGCTCCTGTCGTGGCTTCCGGTCGCCGAGGGACTCGCACGAAACGGCCGGGTGTTCGCTCTCGATCTCGCCGGATTCGGAGACACGCCGCGCGCGGGGCGCCGCAGCCGAGTCTCGGACAACCGCGCGCTGCTGTCGCGATTCATGTCCACGATCGCCGACGGTTCGCAGGTCGTCCTGTGCGGGAACTCCATGGGCGGCGGCATCGCGATGCTCCAAGCCGCACTCGAGCCCTCCTCCGTCGAGGGGCTTGTGCTCTCGAACTCCGTCTTCCCGTGGGTGCGCGGCGCCTACCCGGCGCCGATCGTGATGTTCGGCTTCGGCATGTACCAACTGCCGCGCGTCGGCGAGTGGGCGTCTCGTCAACGAATCACGCGTCTCGAGGCCGAACGCGCGGTTCGATTGGGAATGCGGGTGATCGCCGCGGATCCGTCCACGATCGATCCCGAGCTGGTCCGGCTGCACGTCGAGATGTTCCAGCGCCACCGCGAGGACCCGGATGCCGCGCCGGCGTTCCTCGAGGCAGCGCGCTCGTTGATGGCGCTCGGACGACGGGCGGAGACGGCGCGATGGATCGTCGACGCGGTCCGCTGTCCCGTGCTCGTCATCCACGGACGGCGCGATCGACTCGTTCCGCTCCACTACGCCGAGCGCGCGCTCGAAGGACATCCGACATGGGAGATGCGCGTCCTCCCCAAGGTCGGGCACGTCCCGCAGATGGAGGCGGGCGATCGGTGGCTCGCCGCGGTCGAGTCCTGGCTCTCCCGCCTCCCGGTCGCAGCGCCGGTCTGACGGTCGTCGATCGGCGTGCCTTCGGTCAGGGGATCTGTTGCTCGCGCGGCATCGCGGCACGCGCGAGACTGGCCATCACGGCCGCGACGAGGATGAGGCCTCCCCCGATCGCCGTTCCGGCGTCGACGGCCTCACCAAGGAACAGGTACCCGAGGAGCGCGGCCGACAGCGGCTCGGTGGCCGAGACGATCGCCGTTCGAACCGCGCCGATCCGTTGCAGGGCGCCCATGAGGCACACGAACGCCCCTGCCGACGCGGCGCCCATCGCCAGCAGCGACCACCAGTCGGCGGCCGACGTCGGGGAGGTGTACCGGCCCGACACCGAAGAGAACACGAACAGTCCGATCGACGCGCCTGCACTGATCCACATCGCGCTCGTGAGTGGGGGCGTTCGGCGAAGCACCGCGTCGGCGCCGAGGAGGTAGGCGCTGTACGTCAGTGCCGCGGCGAGGGCGAACACGACGCCGGTCGAATCGATCGACAAGCCCGCACCCGTCCCCGCGACGATCCCCGCTCCGACGACCGCGAGCACCAACGCGGCGACGGTGAGACGCGCCGGCGATCGGCGTCCGAAGAACCATGCGCCGAGCGTCACGAAGACCGGATAGGTGAAGAACAGGAGCGTGACGGCGGCTGCGGTCCCGTGACGCGCGGCGGTGAAAAAGAAGGTCGCCTCGACGCCGTAACCGAAGACGGCGAGCGCGGCGGTTCCGACGCGCTCGCCGGGCGCCGCCAGAAGCGGTCGGCGCAACACGACCAGTACGAGGACCAACAGCGATGCGGCGACCCAGAACCGGAACGCGAGCATCGACTCCACCGTCATGCCGCGCTCCAACACGCGCTTCCCGACCACGACGATGACGCCGAACTGGAGCGATGCCGCCGCCGCGAGCACTCCGCCGAAGAGATCGCGCCGCGTCGCGGCGTCGGTTGACGTCGTCACGCCTCAGGCGTCGACGAGCTCGATGCGCATCCGCTTGAAGGCCTTGCCCTTGTTCTCCGTCTTCGCGACTCGGACCGCACCGACCTCGCCGGTGGAGCGCACGTGCGTGCCGCCGTCGGCCTGCTTGTCGAGCCCTTCGATCTCGATCACGCGGATCGGGTCGACCGCCTCGGGGATCAGATTCACCTTCGTCCGAATCAGATCGGGATCGGCGAGCGCAACCTCGCGAGCGAGGAAGGTCACCCTCACGGGCCGGTCCGCGGAGAGTTCGGCGTTCAGCTTCTCTTCGACCTCGCGTCCGAACTCCGGCGTGATCGATTCGAGCTCGAAGTCCATCCGCGCCGCTCCCGGCTCCATGTTTCCGCCGGTGACCTTGGCACCGTAGTCGCGAAACACGATCGCCGAGAGCGCATGAAGAGCCGTATGCGTTCGCATGAGGGTGTGCCGACGATCCCAGTCGATATCGGCGACGACCGCCGTTCCGGCTGCTGGGGCCTTGTCGTCCACCACGTGCACCAGCATGCCTCCCTGCTTCACGGTGTCGGCGACTCGACCCTCGCCGCCCTCCCACCGCAACGTCCCGGTGTCGCCGGGCTGCCCACCACTCCGGGCATAGAACACCGTCCGGTCCAGAACGACGCCGTCGTCGGTGACGGCGGTGACCGTCGCCTCGCACGTTCGCGCGTACGCCTCGACGGAGAACAGCTCCTCGGTCACGCGCAAGAGCGTATCGAACGCCTCGAACGACCCGGGCTACGAGCGGACCGCAACCTCGTGCGCGCCGGGAAAGGTCTTCTCGCCCGCGCGGATCGAAACGGTCACCCAGTTCTCGCCCGGGGGGATCGGACAGGACCAGTTCGGGTTGTACGCACACGATGGGCTGTAGGCGTAGTTGAAGTCCACGACGACGAGTCCGTCCGCGTCGGGCGGATCCACTTCGAGGTACCGGCCGGCACCGTATGTCTCCTTGCCGCTCGTCGCGTCGCGGAACGGCAGGAACAGATCGTGCATGTCCGGGGACACATACAGCGTCAAGCGGGCGCGCTCGCCGTGGATGGCGAACTCGATCGTGCCCGCACGGTGGTAGTCCTGCTGGTCTCCCGTCGTCGTCTGCATGACGATGCGCTCCTGGCGATCGACGCCCTCGGTGATCAGCCCGGTCCGCATTGCGAGATCTGGGTTCTCGGGGAAGTACTCCAGCCCTCCGAAGGACGACCGCTGCTCTGGGGTGAGCGGCGACTGCGGATGCTCGCGGAAGAACTCGTCCTTCTCTGCGCGGAACTCGTCGAGCTCGCTCATGGCTCCATCGTCAACGCGTCGACGCGCGACCATTTCACACTACGCGGCTTCGCCGATGAACGTGGACACGCGCTGCACGAGCGCGGGGATCTGCCGAAACAGGTCCTCTTGGTCGTCGAACGCGATCAGCTCCGCGTTCGGCATGAGGTCGGCCAGGATGCGCGCCACCTCGGCCAGGTGGACCTCGTCGCCCTCGATCGACACGATCAACGTCGGGATGCGGACCTCTCGTAGGAGCTCTCGATCGGGGATCGGGAAATCGGTGACCGCTCCACGGATCGCGCGAGCGAGTCCGTCCGGGTCGCCGTGCTCCCACAGGACGCGGTCGAGCTCCAGGCGCCACGGCGTCTCCAGATACCGAGCAACGCGCTGCGGCTCGTTCAGCACCGCGTCGAGCGCTTCCTGCGGGGTCTTGCCCTCGAGATCGCCGGCCAACCGCTGGTACCGATCGGCGAGCGTGAACGGGCGGTCGAGCCCCGCTGGTAGCAGCCACACCATCCGCTCGAACCGGTCCGGAACGCGACAGACAAGGTTCCCGAGCGCACCGGCACCGAGTGACGTTCCGACGGCGATGGTCGCGCCGTACGCGTTGGCCACGGCGTCCACGTCGCGAGCGAGGTCGGCGAATCGGTACCCGTCGGGAGGGCTGCTCGAGCGACCGTGCCCCCGGAAGTCGAAGCGGACCTTCGTCCCGGGCACGAGCGGTGTGAACGCCGCGAGCTCGTTGCGGTTGTTCGTCAGTCCGTGCGCGAGCACGGTAACGGGCTCGCCCTGGCCCTCGACCTCGCAGTAGAGGGTCGCGTCGTCGGTCCGGATCTCCGGCACCGCATAAGCGTACGGGGGGTCGTAGGATCCTCGGTCCGTGGCCGAGATCACCGTGGAGTCAAGCGACCACCAGCCGGTCACGTCGAGGTTCCACGTCGGCATCCGCGACGACGATTCGAGCACGGAGCACGACGTCACGCTCTCCGCGAGCGACTACGACCGGCTCGGCACGAAGTACGGAACGCCCGAGGACTTCATCCGGGCGTGCTTCGAGTTCCTGCTCGAGCGGGAACAGAAGGAATCCATCCTTCCCCGCTTCGACGTCTCAGTGATCTCGAGGTACTTCCCGGAGTTCGAGTCGACGATCCAAGGGTTCGATCCGACTTCGTAGCGACCTCGCGGGCGGTTCGCTAGACGCGAGCGGATTCGAGGGCGCGGCGGCCCTGCGCCAGGTGGAACCGGTCGTGCCCCGCGATCATGCGGAACAGCAGGTCGAAGCTCTCGTTCCCGCGTTCGGCATGCACCCCGAACCGTTGGCGCTCGGCCTCGGACGATCGCCGCCACAGATCGATGTTCGAGGCGCGAAGCACGGCCAGAACCTCGAGCAGCCTTTGAGGATCGTCGTCATGGTGCCGGAGACGATCGACCCATAGGTCCTGGTCGTAACCAATGAGCGCCGGCTGGTCGTGCGCGACGATCCACCGGTACCTCGCCGAGCTGACGATCTCGGCGTCTACGGCGTGACCGAGACATTCGAGCACGGACCATTCCTTCGGCTCGGGCCGGTCGCGTAGTCGATCTCCGGCCTCTTCGACAAGCGAGCGCCACGCCGCCGGCGCGGTCGCCTGGGCTTCCGCCGGGTCGTCGTCGCCGAGGAGCCCGAGCAGGTGTTGAACGTACTCCGCGGCCTGGCTGACGGGATCCGGTGACGGAGGACCCGACATCAGCGCGCGTCCACCAGATCGTCCTGCGGCGCGAGCTGCTCTCGGATCGCGCGTGCCCACCGGGCGATCAGCCCCGTGAGCACGAGGAACACCGCGCCCGATGCGACAAGCAGGGCGCCGGCCCGGCCCTCGTCCCACACGAGAACCAGGATGACGGCGGGGACGATGAAGCCGAGGTTGTACGCGATGTCGAACAGCGCGAACGCCCGCCCGCGAAAATCGTCCGGCATGGCCTGCTGAACGATCGTGTCCGCCGAGATCTTCCCGAGGAAGAAGGCGAAGAACCCGCAGAACAGGAGCGCCGCGAAGCCCGCGACGCTCACCCAGAACCCGAACACGAACGAGCTCGCGCCGAGTACG
>DASUQY010000097.1:0-4574 GCA_036280315.1 Actinomycetota bacterium | reverse complement strand
CGCCAGAGCCGTCACGGCGGCGTCCATCTCAGTGACCCGCCCCGGCGCACGGAGTGGCATGCCGACGCGGGACGAGATCGACACGGCGGTTGCCTCCGCCTAGGCCGAAGCGGCTAGGCCAAGGCGGCTAGGCCAAGGCGGCTAGGCAGGAGCGGAGAACCGCTCGAGATCAGCTCGGTGCTCGTCGTAATGGTCGTACGTCTCGTCGGCGAGCTCCTCGACGGCGCGCTCGTCGACGTTCGGCAGCGCGTTCCATCCTTCGACGACGAGCTCCCGCGCGGACATCAGTCCCCGGTACACGGCGTCGATCGTCATGCCGTGCGCCTGCGCCGCCAGCTCCTCGTTCCGCTCGTCGACGGTCTGCTCCGAGGCCGGCTCGTCCTCCCCTCGCGCGAATCGCTCCAGGTTCCGGGCGCACTTCTGCAGCCAGCCGGCCATGTGCCACAGAAGCTCCTTGACCGACCACCCGGGGAGGACGCCCTCCTCCTCCCACCGCTCGCGCGGGATCCGCTCGAGCGCGGCCGCGAACGCCGCCCACGATTCAGCCTCGCGAGCCGCCTGCTCCGTCCGGAGATCGCTCATCCGGTCAGCGTCTGCACGCCGCGCTTGGCGAGCTGGTCGGCGATGATGTTCCGCTGGATCTCCGAGGTTCCTTCCCAGATCCTGTCCACGCGCAGCTCGCGGTAGAACCGCTCGGCGACGTTCTCGCGCATGTACCCGCGACCGCCGAAGATCTGCAACGCGCGGTCCGCGACCCGGTTGGCCATCTCGCTCGCGTAGAGCTTGGCCATGGAGCACTGCGCGTGCTGCACCTTCACGTCCACGCCGCGATCGATGTTCTTCGCCAGCTCGTACGTCATCAAACGCGATGCCCAGAGCTCGGTGAGCGAGTCGGCAAGCATGTGCTGGATCGCCTGGAACTCAATGATCGGGCTGCCGAACTGGACGCGCTCCTTCGCGAACGAGGTCGCCTCCTCGATCAGCCGTTCCATGGCGCCGCAGCACCGCGCGGCGATCATGAGCCGTTCGTACCGGAACCACGCGTAGGTGAAGTCGAGACCGTCGCCTTCTTCCCCGATCAGATGGGACGCGGGGACCCGGACGTCCTCGAACGCCAGCGTCGCGTGCGAGTCGGAGTACGTGTGCGAGTACTTCGGCTCTCGGACGAGTCGCACACCCGGCGTGTCCTTGTCGACGAAGAACATCGCGTGCGCGCCGGCGTTCGGACCGTCGGCGATCTTCGCCTGGAAGAAGATGTACTCGGACGTGTTGTACGACGTCACGTGCCACTTGACGCCGTTCAAGACGTACTCGTCGCCGTTGCGTCGCGCCGTCGCCTGGATCGAGTCGACGTCGGAACCTGCGTTCTCCTCCGTGATCGCGTAGCACTCACGGACCTCGCCGCGAATGCTGGGCACGATCCATCGGTCGAGCTGCTCATCGGAGACGGCGTCGGACGCCCACCCCGGCGGGGTGTGCACGCACCAGCCAAGACCGTTCGTCACCCGACCGATCTGCTCGGAGACGAGGACCTGCTGGAGCGTCGTCATCCCCGTCCCTCCGAGCTCCTTCGGCATGTTCATCGAGTAGAACCCGAGCTCGAGAGCCATCTCGTGATGCCGTTCCCGCACGCCGTCAGGCAGTCGGCCCTCGTTCATCTCGGCCTCGACCTCGTGCGGGATCAGCTCTTCGTCGACGAACCGCCGAGCGCGGTCCTGGATCTCGTGCTCCTCGTCGGACAGCGGATACGTGCTCACGGCGAAAGCATATCTCGCGTGTTGAACGGCGATTCAGCGCGGAACCGCTACGAGATGAACTCGAGGCGGTTCCGGTTGGCGCGGATCTGTGCGAGCGAGTCCGCGTCGATCTCGTGATCGCGCTCGGGACTGTCGACGTCCGGACCGTCACCGAACAGCTCACCGGACAGGTACCGCTGACCCGTGTCCGGTATGACCGTCACGATGCGTTCCATCTCCGGGTGCTTCTCCGCCACCTTGAGCGCGGCCGCGACGTTCATGCCGGACGACGGGCCGCACAGCATCCCTTCTTCACGTGCGAGTCGCCGAGCCATCTCGAGCGAATCCTCGGTCGACACGGTCACGATGCCGTCAGTGCACGAGAGATCGAGGTTCTTGGGAACGATCCCGTCGCCGATCCCCGGAACCCCGTGTTGCCCCCAGCGCTGTTCGGAGATCAGTGGACACTCCGCGGCTTCCACCGCATACGCCTTCACGCTCGCGTCGCGCTCCTTCAATGCGCGAGCGACGCCGGTGATCCAGCCGCCGGTGCCCTGGGAAGCGACGACTGCGTCAACGCGGCCGTCGAGCTGTTCCCAGATCTCGATACCGGAGGATTCCTGCGCCTTCGGGTTGTCGGGGTTCTCGAACTCGGCCGGGAAGAAGTAGCGGTCGGGATCGGTCGCTACGATCTCGCGCATCTTGTCGAACGCGAGCTCGATGTCCGTTCCGGCGCCCGGGGACAGCACGAGCACCGCGCCGTAGGCGGCGATCATTCGCTTGCGTTCATCGCTCATCCCCTCGGGCATCACGATCACGCACGGGTAGCCCATGATCGCCGCCGTCGCCGCGCAGGCGATGCCGGCATTGCCGGTCGTGCATTCGATGATCGTCATGCCCGGACGGAGGCGCCCGCGCCGTTCGGCTCGGCGGAGCATCTCTCGATAGATCCGGTCCTTCACCGATCCCGTGGGGCCGTACCACTCGATCTTGGCGTAGAGGTCGGGACCGTCCTCGGTAACGACGCGCCGCAGCCGGACGAGCGGGGTCCGCCCGACGGCGTCGAGCAACGAATCTGCCGGACGCCTGGCGGCGTCCCACTCGGTCGTCACGACCCGGCCTCCCTTCCGGAACCGCGGAAGTGACAAAGTACCTGAACGGTGGTTCAACTCGCCAGCGCGGTCCGGCCGGGCGGCTTCGGCGTTCATGGAGTTGAAGGTACCCGCGGGCAGTCCGCCGGACACCCGCGCCTGGCCAGCGGCCTCGTCCCGCGAGATGGGCGCGGGCGCTAGGCTCGCCGCTCGAACGATCTCGAAGACGGAAATGGACGACAACGGCCACAGGTACTGGCGCGCGGCAGAGCCGAAATCGGCCTACGACGTCATCGTCGTCGGCGCCGGCGGCCACGGTCTTTCGACCGCGTACTACCTCGCGCGCAACCATGGCATCACTGACATCTGCGTCGTCGAGAAGGGATGGCTCGGCGGCGGGAACATGGCGCGGAACACGACGATCATCCGTTCGAACTACCTGTTGGACGAATCGGCCGCGATCTACGAGCACTCGCTGAAGCTGTGGGAAGGGCTCGAGGAGGACCTCGGCTTCGACCTCCAGTTCAGCCAGCGGGGCGTGCTGAACCTTTCGCACAGTGTCCAGGACGTTCGTTCGTCGATCCGGCGTGTCAACGCGAACCGGTTGAACGGCGTTGACGCGGAGTGGCTGACGGCAGACGAGGTCAAGATGTTCTGCCCGATCGTGAACATCTCCCCGTCGCTCCGCTATCCGGTGATGGGCGCGACTCTGCAGCGCCGAGGGGGGATCGCACGCCACGACAAGGTGGCGTGGGGGTACGCGACCAGGGCGAGCGACAAAGGCGTCGACATCGTCGAGCACTGCGAGGTGACGGATTTCGTACGGGGCGACGGTGGACGCATAGAAGGCGTCGAGACGACGCGCGGCACGATCCGTGCGCCGAAGGTCGCGCTCGTGGCCGCCGGGCACACATCCGTGCTCGCGTCGATGGTCGGACTTCGTCTACCGATCCAGTCCCACCCGTTGCAGGCGCTCGTGTCGGCGTTGTTCGAGCCGGTGCTGGAGTGCGTTGTGATGTCGAACGCCGTGCACGTGTACGTGAGCCAGGCCGACAAGGGCGAGCTCGTCATGGGCGCGGGGATCGACGCGTACAACGGCTATGGACAGCGCGGCTCGTTCCACGTGATCCAGCACCAGCTGGCCGCGGCCGTCGAGCTGTTCCCCATCTTCGAGCACGCCAAGCTGCTCCGGACGTGGGGCGGCATCGTCGACGTCTGTCCCGATGCTTCGCCGATCATCGGACCGACGCCGATCGACGGGCTGTTCCTCAACTGCGGATGGGGAACGGGCGGCTTCAAGGCGACGCCCGGGTCCGGATGGGCCTTCGCCGAGACAATCGCCACGGGCGAGCCCAGCGAGCTTGTCAAGCCGTTCGGGCTGGAGCGATTCACGACCGGTGCGCTGATCGACGAGCACGGCGCCGCTGCGGTCGCGCACTGATGCAGGCACGAACGATCCGGAAGCTCGCCCTCGCTCTGCCCTACACGGAGGAGCGGGAAACGTGGGGAACGCCGACGTTCCGCGTGCGCAACAAGATCTTCGCGATGTTCGCCGAGGGCGGCTCGGAGGTCTGGGTCAAGTCGACGTTCGACGAACAGCGCGCGCTCGTGGCGATGGACGAAAGCACGGTCTTCTTCCCGCCGTATGTGGGGCCGAGCGGATGGGTCGGCGTTCGGTTCCGGACGGTCGATCGCGACGAGATGGAGGAGCTCCTCGTCGAGGCGTGGCGGCTCACGGCGCCGAAGC
>DASUQY010000096.1:0-3072 GCA_036280315.1 Actinomycetota bacterium | reverse complement strand
CTTCGTTGCCTTCGCCGATGCTCAGGTACGAGGCACCCTGCATCGCGTTCGCCACGAGATTCCGGTGCGAGAGCATCGCGCCCTTGCTCACGCCGGTCGTTCCCCCGGTATAGATGAACCCCGCAGGCTCGATCTCCGGATCGACCTGTGCCGCGAGCGGAACCGCGCCGGCCGCGTTCATCCATGCCTCCCACCACAGCACACGCGCGCCCTTCGGCACCGGAGGCCGCGGCTTGCCCTGCGAGCGCTGCGTCTTGCGGAACTTCACGATCGGCGCGAGCTGTCGCTTGGGGAACGACATGTAGTCGTTCAGCCGCGCGACCACGACGGGCTCGAGGCCGACCGTCTTGAACGCGTCGGCGAAGTCGTGATGGAGGAGATCGAGCACGATGGCCACCTTGGCACCGGAGTCGCGCAGTTGGAACTCCATCTCCCGCTTCGTGTACAAGGGGTTGTTGCCGACCACGATCGCGCCGAGGCGCATGGTTGCGTAGTACGCGATCAGGTACTGCGGGCAGTTCGGCATCACCAGCGCCACGCGGTCGCCCCGGCCGACGCCGAGGCCGGCGAGCGCGGCCGAGCAGCGCTCGGTCTCGGATAACAGCTCCGAGAACGTCAGCTTGCGCCCGAACCAGGCGATGGCCGGTGCGCGCGGGTACTTCCTCGCCGACGCCTCGAGCATGCCGAACACCGAGATGCGGGGGTACGGCTCGAGGGTCCGCGGCGCATCCGGCGGGTAGCTCCTGAACCACGCGCGGTGACTCGTCATGGCGCGCATCATTCCATCTGCATGGACGAGGTGCGCGCCGCCGCCGAGGCGGCCCTGCCGCAGGTCGAGGGAACGATCCGTGTCTCGGGCCTGCAGGATCCGGTCGAGGTTCAGCGCGACTCCTGGGGCGTCCCGTCGATCTTCGCCAGGTCGCTCGACGACCTGTGGTTCGCGCAGGGCTTCGTCACGGCCTCGGAGCGGCTGTTCCAGATCGACGCGGCGCTGCGCGCGGCCAACGGGCGGCTGTCGGAGGTCTTCGGCGATCTGACGGTTCCGCAGGATCGGTTCGCCCGCGTCGTGGGGTTCAACCGGCTCGGCGTGCAAGAGGCCGAACGGTGGAACGAGCGGTCGAGATCGATGGTGACGCGGTTCATCGAGGGCGCCGGGGCGTTCGTGGCGTCCTCGCCGGCGCCGCCGGTCGAGCACGCCCTTCTTGCGTTCGAGCCGGAGTTACCGACGGACCTCGGATCGTGGGCGGCAGCCCTCGCGTTCGTCGCGTGGGGGCTGTCGGGGAACTGGGACCGCGAGCTGCTCCGCGTCCATCTCGCGGAGCGCTTCGGCCGGGACGCCGTCGGAGCTCTGCTACCGTCCTCGCCCTCGGATCCGCCGAACGTGCTCGCCGGCGGTCTGGCCGGCAGGTTGCTCGACACGCTGCCGCACGTCGGTGGACAGGGCTCGAACGCGTGGGTGGTCGCGGGATCTCGGACGAAGAGCGGCAAGCCGCTGCTCGCGAACGATCCGCACCTGCTCGTCCAGCAACCCGCCGCGTGGTTCGAGCTCGAGCTCCACGCGCCCGGCTACGACGCGCGCGGCGTGGCGTTCCCGTTCGCGCCCGGGATCGTGATCGGGGCGACGCCGCACCACGCGTGGGGCATCACGAACGTGAGCGGGGATGTCCAAGACCTGTACGAGGAGCGGCTGAACGAGGATCGTTCGGCGGCCGAGTTCGACGGCGCGTGGGAACCCGTCGGCATGCACCGCGAGGAGATCGCCGTCCGGGGCGGCGAGCCCGTTGTGGTCGACGTTCGCGAGACCCGGCACGGTCCGCTCCTCGAGGTCGAGACGGTCGGCGTGACGAACATCGAATACGTGCCGCTCGATCGTGCATACGCGCTGCGATGGACGGCGACCGAAGGGCTGTTGGAGCCGTCGGCGCTCGTCGACGGCGCGAACGCTGAGAGCTTCGAGGAGTTCCGCGAATCGTTGCGCGGACTGTCGTGTCCGGGCCAGAACGTCGTGTACGCCGACGTGAACGGAACGATCGGCTACCAGCTCACGGGCCTGTATCCGATCCGGCGGAACGGCGACGGCACCGTACCCGTGCCGGGATGGACATCGGAGCACGAGTGGGACGGGTTCGTTCCGTACGAGGAGCTGCCGTGGTCGAAGAACCCCGAGCGCGGCTACATCGTCACGGCGAACAACCGTCCGCACGACGACGCGTATCCGCACCTGATCGGGCGCGACTTCCACACGTCGCATCGCGCCCGCCGGATCGTCGAGGTGGTCGAGGCGACCGAGAAGATGAGCGTCGACGACGCCGCGGACCTCCAATTCGATACCGAGTCGATCGCGGCACGCGAGCTCGTTCCACGGCTGACGGCCTTCGAGCCGTCCAACGACGACGAGCGGTGGGCGCTCGAGCTGCTGCGCGCGTGGAAGGGCGATCAGCGGGCGGACTCCGCCGCAGCGGCGGTGTACAACGCTTGGCTGTCGCGGATCGCCTGGATCGTCCTTGATGCGGAAACGAACCGAGCGGCGCACAACCGATACTTCGCACGGCGCGAGGCGTTCGTCTGTCGTGCGCTCCCCGTGCTCCTCGAGGGCGACGTTCCGAAGTGGATCGCCGGTTACGCAAGCTGGGCTGACCTCCTCAGCGTCGCGCTCCGCGAGGCGCTCGTGTTCCTCCAGGATGAGCTCGGTCCGGACAGAGCGGCGTGGCGATGGGGAACCCTTCATCGCGTCCGGTTCGCCCACCCGCTCGCGAGGATGCCGGGTATAGGGGCGCTGTTCGTCGGTGCGGAGCACGAGCTCGGCGGCGACGAACAGACCGTCCTTCAGGCGAGTTTCGACGCGCGGCTCGGGTTCGACGTCGTCGTCGCGCCGTCGTGGCGACTGGTCGTGGACCTCTCGGACGTCGAACGCGCACGGTCCGTGCTGCCGACCGGTCAGTCCGGGAATCCGGCATCACCGCAGTGGAACGACCAGGCTTCGCTGTGGGTCTCCGGCAAGCTCAGGCCTGCGCCGGTCTCGCGCGACGCCGGCGGTGTGACGATCCTCCGGCTCGAGCCCGGCGGGTAACA
>DASUQY010000095.1:0-5303 GCA_036280315.1 Actinomycetota bacterium | reverse complement strand
GCAGCTTCTCGCGTTCGGCCACACCAACCGCGACATCGCCGAACGCCTGTACATCTCCCCAGACACCGTCAAGACGCACCTCGAGCACATCTTCGAGAAGCTCGGCGCGTCCGACCGAACGGCGGCCGTGGCCGAAGCGCTTCGCCGGCGCCTCATCGAGTAAGACCGGGTCCCCTCTCCGGGGTGTTCGACCGATCGCCTCCGCGCTACAGCATCCGGCCGTCCGGCGTAGGTCGCCCCTCGCGACGGGCCACCATCCCGGGTGATGGAGTCGGCATCGGCGCTGCGCGATGATGACCGCTTGATCTTGTCCTCGCAGGCCATCCGGTCGCACGTCTGGATCGTTCCGTCGGTCCTTCTGCTTGCCGGCGTCGGCGTGGCGCTCGCGTATACGGTCGCACCGACCGATATCCGTTCGACCGACGGCGCGCCGGGAACGATCGTCGCTGGGTCGTGCGTTCTCGCCGCGACGGCGATCTTCGCTAGAGCGCGCCGGCCGCGCGCGTGGCGGAACGCGAGATGGCTCGGATTCGGCGTGCTCGGGCTGGCCGCGCTCGGCGTCTCGTTCGCGATCGTCGACGTACGAGACGCGTCTCCGATGCAGCCGTCGCCACTCGACATCGTGTTCGGAGTCGTCGCAGTTCTGTTCCTGGTCCCGGTCGTTCAGGAGTTCCGCAGTCACGTCGACCGCGACACGCGCCGCGAGATCGCGGCCGATGTCGCGCTGATCACGGCGGCGGTGGGCACGATCGTGTACCTGATCATCCGGCCGGCGGACGCCGACGCCGGCGTCTCGCTCGCGGCGGCCCAGCTCGCCGCGAGCGCCGCCGCGGCCTTCTGCTCGTACGGAGCACTCGCCATGTGGCTACCGTCGGCCCCGCACGTCGGCATGTTCGCCGCCGTTGCCGGTGCGGCATCGGCCGTACTGACGTTCGCCGGGGACTGGGTCGAGGGCTCCTTCGAGCCCGGCCGAGCCGAGATCGACGTCCCGATCGCGCTCTCCAGCCTGTTCATCGCGTTGCTGATCACGGTGGTGCCCCGCGGCGTGTACGAGTACGCGCCGGAACGACCGACGCGGTACGGACGTGCGCTCCTCACCACGCTGTCGGTGACGACGGCGTGCGCCGCCCTTGGGTTCGTCGCGACCTACGAGATCAAGGGCCACGTGGGACCCGTCCAGGCCTCCGGGTTGATCGCCATCCTCGCCGTCGGTATCGGCGTGCGTATCCTCGTCAACCAGGTCCGCGGGACGCACTCGCAGCGTGCCGTGCAAGACGCGCTCGAGCAGAAGGAAAACGCGCTGCGGGAGACCGACAAGGCGCTAGCGCGCCTGCAGCGCGCGAACGAGACACTCCGCGAGTCCGAGGAGCGCCTGCGCACGGTCTTCGAGGCGGCCGTCGACGGCATCGTGGAGCTCGACGACGCGGACGTGATCGTCCGAGCGAACGGGGCGTTCTGTCGGATGATCGAGCTCCCGCAGTCGCTCGTGGAAGGACAGGCGTGGACGGCGCTCGCGGGGTCCATCGACGCCGACGAGTCCTTCGGCGCGCTGCCGGCGACGGGTCAGGGGACGCTGCACCGCGAAGGCCACGCGGTGTACGTCGAGGCGCGCATGTCAGAGATCCCCGGCGATCCACCGCGACGCCTGCTCCTCGTGCGCGACGTCACGCCGGCCCGCGTCGCCGACCAGACGATCCGCTCGCTGTTCAAGTTCCTGCAGGATCGCGACGAGGACCGCACGAGGATCATGCGCCGGACCAACGCGGCGATCGAGAGCGAACGCAACCGCATCGCGCGCGACCTGCACGATGGCCCGGTTCAGGGTGTCTCGGCCGCGTCGTTGTCCCTCGAAGCCGTGCTGCTCATGCTCAGAGCAGGCGAGACGGAGGACGGCGTCGAGGTCCTGTCGAAGGTTCGACGAGAGCTGTCGGAAGAGGCCGACAACCTGCGGCGCCTGATGTCGGGGCTCCGGCCACCGTTGCTCGAGGAGCGGGGACTGATACCAGCGCTCCGCGAGACGCTCGACAAGCACGGACGCGACAGCGGCGTCCGCGCGGAATTCGTCGGCAAGGAGATGGCCGACATCCCACAAGATCTCGAGACGCTGGCGTTTCGCATCGTCCAGGAGGCGCTGTCGAACAGCGCGAAACACGCGCAGCCGACGTCGGTGACGGCGACCGTCGAGGCCGTCGCCGGTCAGCTTCGGATCGAGATCGCGGACGACGGTATCGGCTTCGACTCGACCAAGGCACGCGAATACCTTCAGATGGGGCGGGTGGGGCTGGCGTCCATGCGCGAGCGCGTGGAGCTCGCCAACGGCACGTTCATGGTGCACTCCACGATCGGCAAGGGCACCACGGTGCTCGCGACGTTGCCCCTTGACGCCGTCCCGGGGCCGAGAGAGTTCTCGGTCGGCGAAGCCTCGTAGGGCCTACCCGAAGCCCCCCGGTCCCAGCCCTACGGAGTCGGGCTCGGTAACGCACCGGTCGCCCCACTCGCCCCGGTCGGTCCCGTCGGCGCCGGCGACTGAGTTGGCTGAGGTTGAGGCGGCGGCTCCTGTGTGGGCTCGGGCTCCGGCTCCTTCGTTGGCTCCGGCTCGGGCGTCTCGGTCGCGGTCGGTGCCGGGGGCTGCGGCGACGAGACCGGGGTGGGCGGGCTCTGCGTGTACCCTTCGGTCGTCGGCGTGACGAACTCGCGAACGCGCATGCCCTCCATCGCGGAGAGCATGAAGTCGTGCCAAATCAGCGCCGGGAGCGTCCCGCCGTACACGACCGAGTAGCCCTCGACGTTGTACAGCTCGATCTGGCCCTCGGCGTATCCGACCCACACGCACGTTGCGATCTGGACGGTGTAGCCGCAGAACCACGCGTCCCGGAACTCCTGGTTCGTCCCCGTCTTGCCCGCGGCCGGCCACGGGATCACAGCGTTCGTCCCCGTCCCGCTGGCGATGACGGTCTGGAGCGCCGAGGTGGCCAGGTCGGCGTCGTTCCGGTCGATGACCTGCTTGCCGTTCTCCCGGATCGAGGTCGTCTCGCCGTTCGGGTCCTCGACGTGCAGCAGCGGCGTCGGTCGGTGATACTCCCCACGCGATGCGAGCGTCGCGTACGAGCTCGCCATCTCGAGCGGGTTGACCTCCTGCGTGCCGATCGCGATCGAGCAGACGGGCTGAAGCTCGGAACGGATCCCCATCCGGTGAGCCACGTCGACGACGGCCTCAGGGCCGACGGCCGGGGCGATCTGCGCGTAGACGGTGTTGACGGAGTTCGTCGTCGCAGACAGGAGCGTGAAGTACCCGCTCGTCGAGTCGCCGGCGTTCGATACCTGCCACGGCTCTCCGTCCGTGTAGCAACGCGGATCCTGGATCGTGATCGACGACGGTCCGTTCCATCCCGACGTGAGCGGATACCCCTGCTCGAGCGCGGCGAGCAGCGTGAACGGCTTGAAAGCTGAACCCGCTTGCCGACCGGTGCCACCCTGGCCGGTCGCAAGGTTGGTGTGCTCGCGATTGAAGTTCTTGCCTCCGTACATGGCGAGGATGCCCCCGGTGTGGGTGTCGATGGCGACGACGGCCGCATCGGGCGTGTTCTCGTCGTTCAGGTACTTGGCGACCGCGGCCTCGGCCGCGTTCTGCATCTGCATGTCGAGCGTCGTTCGTACCTGAAGTCCGCCGCCGAACACGACATCCTCGTCGCGCTGGTCGAGCAGCGAGCGACGAGTGTAGTCGAGGAAGTAGCCGAGCTTGCCCGAGAAGTTGAGCCCGATGTCGATCGGGTTCACCTTGATGTCCTTGTCCATCATGGCCTGGGCTCGCTCCTCGGAGAGGTAGCCGTCGACGACCATGCGGCTCAGTGCGTAGTTCCGTCGCTCGAGCGCCATCTCTGGCTGGTCAACGGGGTCGTACAGCGACGGCTTCGTGATCAGGCCGGCGAGCGTGGCCGACTCCAGGATCGTCAAATCCTTCGCGTCCTTCTGCCAGTACGTCTGTGCGGCGGCCTGCGCGCCGTACGCGCCGCGACCGAAGTACACGGTGTTCAGGTACTTCGCCAGGATCTCGTCCTTGCTGAACTGCTGCTCCACCTTGACGGCCAGGAGAACCTCACGGATCTTCTGCTCGATGTTCCGTGGCGGGACGACGTACTCGCTGTCGCCGGTCTCCGGATCCTCCACGTACTCGCCGGCGTAGACGTTCTTCACCAACTGCTGAGTGATCGTCGACGCGCCCTGGACGATCTCCTGGCGAACGAGGTCCGTCCAACCGGCGCGCAGGATCCCGACGGGGTCGAACCCGGGATGGTCGTAGAAGCCGCCGTCCTCGACGGAGATCACCGCGTTGCGCAGATGCTTCGGCATCTCGGAGAGCGGGATGATGGTTCTGTCCACGCTCGCGTGTAGCGTGGCGATCTGGTTGCCGTGACGGTCGTAGATGTACGTCGTCTGCAGCGGCGGCGGCGTGTTGGGGAGATCGAGCCGTGAGTAGATCCAGATAAGCGTCAGCAGGACGAGCAGCATGGCCCCGGCGGGCGCGACGACGAACACCCACCACCAGCGCTTCAGCCAGCCAGTGAACCCCTTCTGCTGTGGGCGCTTCTTGCGGGGGGCGTGCTTTCGACCGTTCGTCGCGCCGGTCCGGGTCCGTTCGGTGCCGACGGCCACGTCAGGTTTGAGTGTAGTCACGGCGTCACGTTTCCCCATATGCGACCTGCGGAAACGGTGTGGCGATGCTGTAGCAGTCGAGGGGGTTCTCGGCTAGACGGCCCGAGCCACGAAGGCCTCGGACAGGTGGTTCCACTGGCACTCGGTGCAGACCTCGACGACGTAGCACCAGGAACCCGGACGGTCGGCGGCCATGGACAGGCCGACGTCGAGCGGCCACACGCGGCCGTTCTCCCGCTTCAGGCCGTCGCCGAACACGAACGCGAGGAGCCGCAGCTTGGCCTGTGCGCACACAGGGCAATCGCGTCTGGAGTTCTCTCCGACGTTGCGAGCCGCGCGCATGAGCTCTGGGTGTGCGTCGCAGATGTCGGCGCGCGAGAGCAGACCGGTCCGCACTTGCCGCAGCAGGGCGCGTTTGGCCAGCGTGTAATCGACAGTCGCGAGGAGCGCTCGCTTCCCTCGTTTCGGCCAGGCCGCTCGCATCGCCATGGTCCGCGCATCGTACACCCGCCCGGTGTCAGGGCGTTCGGCCGGTCAGGCCGGCAGATCGACGACCGCGCGCGCACGCGCCTCGACCACGCGATCGTCGGCGAAAAGGAGCAGCGGTCCGACCGCGGCGTGCACGGTGACGATAGCCTCGAACGTGTCCT
>DASUQY010000094.1:0-4236 GCA_036280315.1 Actinomycetota bacterium | reverse complement strand
CTCACCGAGCACCTGGGGCTGAACGTCGTGGACGTCGTCGGGAAGCACACCGTCGCGTCACAAGCGGCGGCCTTCGGCCCGCGGCTGTACGAACGGGATCCCGAACGCTGCTGCGACATCAACAAGGTTCACCCGATGCTCGCCGCGCTCCGAGGGTACGAGGCGTGGATCACGGCGTTCCGTCGCGATTCGTCGCCGACGCGCGCCCGTGCTCCGATCGTCGATCGGTACGAGGTCGAGAACGGCCGGTGGATCGTGAAGATCAACCCGGTTGCGACATGGTCGCGTCGCGATACGTGGGCGTACCTGAAAGAGCACGCCCTGCCGCACAACCCGCTGTACGACCTGGGGTATGCGTCGATCGGGTGCGCGCCGTGCACCCGCGTGCAGCTCCCCGGCGAGCACGAGCGAGAAGGCCGTTGGGCCGGCCTGTCGAAGTGGGAATGCGGCATCCAGGAGCGGGAGACGGCTCGCTAACGCACTAGGCAACGACCCACAACGCCTCGTGGGCCAGGTCGACCTCGAGCCGTTTGTGGTCGCCATGGGAGTCCCCGTCGACCTGCACCGGGAACGGCCTCTCCGACGTCACGAGGACGTGAGACGCGTCGTGCACGTAGTCGATGTCACGACCCTGAACGTGCCGCGCAGAGCCGAACACCTGCCACGCGATGCGCGGGACGCTCCGGCGTCGGAGCTTCCGAACGGAGAGCACGTCGAGACCCGAATCGAGCGACGCATCCGGCGTCATCCGCAGCCCGCGGCCCTTGTAGTACGTGTACGGGTCCGTCCGCCCCACCATCACCGAGAGCGACGGTTCCGGCTCGCCCTCGTCGATCCGCAGTTGCAGGTCCGCCGTTCTGCCGGCGTAGCGGACGAGCAGCTCCCAGGCCACCGCGCGGAACGCGACCCTGTCGAAGTCGGCCTTCGTTCGCGGGAACTTCGCGTCGAGCCGTCGCATCGCGGCAGCGTCGACGCCGGCGCCGCAGTTCACAGCGAAGTACCGACCATCCGCGCGACCGAGCGAGAGCTTGAACGCGTGGTCGTCGAGCGCCTTTCCGATGAGCGTACCGGTCGCCTCGATCGGATCGAGCGGCAGATCCAACGAGCGAACGAGGATATTCGTCGCGCCCCCGGGAAGTGCGGCCAGCGCCGTCCGCGTTCCGGCGAGCGCGTTCACAACCTCGTTGACCGTCCCGTCGCCGGAGAACACGACGACGAGATCGATTCCGTCGTGCACCGCTTGCGTACCGAGCTCGAACGCATGACCGCGCTCCTTCGTCTCGACTACTTCGAGGCGGAAGTCGGCGGAGAGTGCCTTCTCGATGACGGCGAGCGTGGCTTTGGAGTACGTGCGGGCGACCGGGTTGACTACGAGGAGGAGTCGCTCGAAGCGCATGGGGTGGCGTCAGTATGACAAAACCCAGGTCGGCCCGCGCGTCCCGTCGAGCCGGTCACCCGCCCGACACTGGTGGGAGCAGAGCGACCTCCTCCGAGCCGGTCAGTGTGGTGTCCGACCGCCCACGCTCGCCGTCGACGACGACGGAGCCGGTCCGAGCGATCGCTTCGAACCGGTGCCCGTAGCGCGCCGAAAGCACGTCGACCACCTCGCCGACCGTCGAGCCCTCGGCATCGACCTCGTTGGCACCCGCGAGCTCGCGCAGCGCGGCGAACAGGCGGACCTTGACGGTCGTCATCGCTGCTCAGGCTATCGTCCGAGCCGATACTCTCCTCGTCATGGGTCGCACGGTGATGCTCTCGGATCGCTCGCCGGACGAGGTCCTGCCGGCGCTCGCGGGCCTCCTCCTCGACGTCAAAACCGAGCATCTCTCGGTGACGGCGGTCGGCGACGTCGTCGAGCTCGAGCCCGATGTCGTCATCGTCGACGCCGCGGAGAACGTCGGACAAGGATTCGCCGTCCTTCGAACCCTTCAGCAGCTCGGGGCGCGACCGCCGGCCGTCGCCGTGGTCGAGCGGGCGGATCTCGAGCGGTTCGCATGGGACGAGGTTGCCGACGATCTGTTCTTCCCCGGGGCCCCGGAGGCCGAGATCCGTCTGCGTCTGACGATGCTTCGCAGGCGTGCCGGCGGTAGCGACTCGCACACCGTGAGGCTCGGTGCGCTGACGCTCGACAAGGACTCCTACCGCGTAACGGTGCACGGGCGCGCGCTCGACCTCACGTACAAGGAGTTCGAGCTCCTTCGGTACTTGGCCGAACGTCCCGGCCGCGTTCTGACCAGGCCCGGGCTGCTCCGAGAGGTTTGGGGGTACGACTTCTACGGCGGAACCAGGACCGTGGACGTGCACGTCCGCCGGTTGCGGGCGAAGCTCGGTCCCGAGTTCGAGCATCTGATCGAGACGGTTCGCGGCGTGGGGTACCGAGCGGCGGACGTCTAGTCCGAATCGCGTTCCGGCATCTCGACGGACGGGTACGCTGCGAACATGCGTGGCAGCAAGGCTGCGGAGCTCCGAGCGCTCGCCGGTCAGCTCGAGGCCGCGGTCGACGAGGGGATCGACGAGGCGCGGGCCTGGCTGGCGTCCGAGCAGGGTCGCCGGTATCGCGCGATCGCGGCCCGGGGGCTCATCCTGGCCGCTCCGCTCATCGTTCGGCACCCCGTCTTCAAGACGCCGCTCGGAAGGTTCGTGCAGATCGCCGGGGGAGCGACGCTGATCGTCAAGGTCGCCGAGCTGCTCCGTGATTGGGAGCCCTCGGTTCCGGCAACCCTCGCCTCGCGGTAGCGAAACAAAGAGTTAACGCGCCGGAAACTGCCCTCGCCACTGTCGCTCCTACGCTGTCCGCGTCCATCCACAGGTGGCAGAAGGGGAGGCGGGATGGCAGCGCCGAAAGAGGTTCTCGCCCTGGCCAAGGAATCGGGGGCCGAGATCGTCGATCTCCGGTTCTCGGACCTTCCGGGGTTGATGCAGCACTTCTCCGTTCCGGTAGGCGAGCTCTCCGAGGAGAGCTTCGACGAGGGGCTGGGCTTCGATGGCTCGTCGATCCGCGGCTTCCAGGAGATCCAGGAGTCGGACATGCTCCTGGTACCCGACCCGGACACCGCGTATCTCGACCCGTTCACAGCACACAGGACGCTGAACATCCATTGCTTCGTGAAGGATCCAGTGACTGGCGAGATGTACTCGCGGGACCCCCGATACATCGCGCGGAAGGCCGAGCTGTACCTGAAGCAGACGGGGATCGCCGACACGTCGTTCTGGGGGCCGGAGTGCGAGTTCTACATCTTCGACGCGATCCGGTTCGATCAGAATCAGCACGAGGGCTACTACCACATCGACGCGATCGAGGGCGTGTGGAACTCGGGGCGCGAGCGCGAGCTCTCGGGTGAGCCCAACCTGGGGTACAAGCCGCGATACAAGGAGGGCTACTTCCCGCTTCCCCCGATGGACCACTATCAGGACCTACGCTCGGAGATGGTGCTGAACCTCGAGAAGACGGGGATCGACATCGAGGTGCACCACCACGAGGTCGGCACGGCCGGACAGGCCGAGATCGACATGCGCTACGGCACGCTCCTCGCGACCGCCGACAAAGTCATGAAGTACAAGTACGTCGTCAAGAACACGGCGCGGCGCGCGGGCAAGACAGTGACGTTCATGCCCAAGCCGATCTTCATGGACAACGGTTCGGGCATGCACACGCACCAGAGCCTGTGGCGGAGCGACGAGAACCTGTTCTGGGACGAGATCGGCTACGCAGGTATCTCGGACATGGCCAGGTGGTACATCGGCGGCCTGCTGACGCACGCTTCGTCGCTGCTGGCGTTCACCAACCCGACGACGAACTCCTACCGCCGGCTCGTTCCGGGATACGAGGCGCCGATCAACCTGGTGTACTCGCAGCGGAACAGGAGCGCGTGCGTTCGGATCCCGCAGTACTTCAAAAACCCCGGCGCGAAGCGCCTCGAGTTCCGCACGCCGGACCCGTCGTGCAACCCATACCTCGCGTTCGCGGCGATGCTCATGGCGGGGCTCGACGGCGTGAAGAACAAGATCGAGCCGCCAGAGCCGATCGACAAGGACCTGTACGACCTGCCGCCGGCCGAGAAGGCGACGGTCAAGCAGGTGCCGGGCTCGCTTGAAGAGGTGCTCGACTCGCTCGAGGCCGACCACCAGTGGCTGCTCGACGGCGGGGTTTTCACGCAGGACGTGATCGACACATGGATCGAGTACAAGCGATTGCACGAGCTCGACCAGGTGCGGCTGCGGCCTCACCCGTACGAG
>DASUQY010000093.1:0-2718 GCA_036280315.1 Actinomycetota bacterium | reverse complement strand
CCACGGCGATCACGTTCGCGCCGCGCGCGCGGACCTCCTGGATGTTCGAGAGCATCTTGGGGTAGACGTGGCATTCCGTCGCCACGGCCACGACCGGCACCCCCTCCTCGACCAGCGCGATCGGTCCGTGCTTCAGCTCTCCGGCCGGATAGCCCTCCGCGTGGAGGTAACTGATCTCCTTCAGCTTCAGCGCGCCCTCGAGCGCTGCCGGGAATCCGGTGTGGCGGCCGATGAACAGGACGTCGCGCGCCCGGTGGATCTCCTCGGCGATCCCGCGGACCTGTTCGTCGAGCGCAAGCGTTCGCCGCACCTGGTCTGGAAGCGCGCGCAGACCCGCGACGACGTCGGCGATCTCCTCGGGGAACATCGGGCCACGCACCTGCGCGAGGTACAGCGCAACGAGGTGCAGCGCAACCATCTGCGTGGTGAACGTCTTCGTCGCGGCGACGCCGATCTCCGGCCCGGCGTGGGTGTACATCACGGCGTCGGCCTCACGGGCCAGCGAGGACCCGAGCGTGTTCGTCACGGCGAGCACGCGGGAACGCTGACGGGCGGCGTGCCGGGCCGCCTCGAGCGTGTCGATGGTCTCCCCCGACTGACTCACCGCGAGCGTCAGCGTGTCGGGTCCGAGCACGGGGTCGCGGTACCGGAACTCCGAGGCGATGTCGATCTCGACCGGCAACCTGGTCCAGTGCTCGATCGCGTACTTTGCGACGAGCCCCGAGTGGTACGCCGTCCCGCAGGCGACGACGAAGACCTTGTCCACGTCGCGCAGGACGTCCTCGTCGATGTGGAGCTCGTCGAGCGAGAGCAGCCCGCGTTCGTTCAGACGCCCAACGAGCGTGTCGCGGATCGCTGCGGGTTGCTCGTCGATCTCCTTGCGCATGAAGTCGTCGTAACCGCCCTTCTGCGCACGTACGACGTCCCAGTCCACCTCGAACGGCTCGACGGCTACCTCGGCGCCGTCGAAGTCGGTCACTCGGATCGCGTCGGCTCGAACCTCGACCACACGTCGTTCGTCGACCGGAAGGACGCGACGGGTTCGCTCGAGCACCGCCGGGATGTCCGAGGCGAGCACGTTCTCACGCTCCCCGAGACCGACCACGAGCGGGGACGACACCTTCACACCGACGATGACGTCGGGATCGTCGGCCGAGACGACGACGAGCGCGAACGCCCCCTCGAGCTCTCGAACGACCTCCCGCACGCGGTCGGGAAGCGAGCCCGAACGCTCCTCGAGCATGTGCGCGACGACCTCCGTGTCGGTATCCGAACGCATCCCATGACCGCGCTTCTCGAGGCCCGCACGGAGCTCGGCGTGGTTCTCGACGATGCCGTTGTGGATCACGGCGATGCGGCCGTCGCAATCCGTGTGCGGGTGCGCGTTCACATCCGTCGGTGCTCCGTGCGTCGCCCACCGCGTGTGCCCGATGCCCACGGTGCCGCTCGGCGTCCGGCGATCGTCGAGCGCAGCGTCGAGCTCGGAGAGCTTGCCGGCGCGCTTCACCACGGTGAGGCCGCCGTCGAGAAGCGCAACGCCGGACGAGTCGTACCCCCGATACTCGAGGCGCCTGAGGCCCTCGAGGATGATCGGGAGCGCTCGGTCGGGGCCGGCATAACCGACGATGCCGCACATGGAAACGGCAGCCTATCAACGGGATTGCGTGAGAGCCTCCGCCGAAAGGACTAGCCGAGCGCCGAGCGGACGCGCTCGACGATCGTACCGGCGTGCCGACGAGCGTCCTGTTCGGACTCGGCTTCGACCATCACGCGCACCAATGGTTCGGTGCCGGACGAGCGAACGAGCACGCGCCCCGTTCCGTCGAGCGCGGCTTCGACCGCCTTCACTGCATCCCATACGTCTGCGGCATCCTCGAGCCGGTCTTTCGCCGCCACCTCGACGTTGATCGTCACCTGCGGGAAGCGACGCATCGTCGACGCCAGCTCCGCGACGGTCACGTCGTTCCGCTTGGCCAGCGAGAGGAACCGCACCGCCGTGATGAGCCCGTCACCGGTCGTCGCGTGGTGCCGGAAGATCACGTGCCCCGATTGCTCGCCGCCGAGGACGGCGCCGTGTTCCAGCATCTGCTCGAGCACGTACCGGTCGCCCACCGGCGCGAGGATCACGCGGATGCCGAACTGCTCCATCGCCCGACTGAACCCCGTGTTCGCCATCACCGTCGAGACCACGAGGTTGCCATCGAGCTCCCCGTCCTTCTTCATCTCCACGGCGCACGCGGCGAGGACCTGGTCGCCGTCGACGACGTTTCCGTTCGCGTCGGAGAACAACGCCCTGTCGGCATCGCCGTCGTGCGCGACGCCGACGTGCGCGCCTTCAACCCCGACCGCGTCGGCGACGACTTCGGGATGGAGGGCTCCGCACGCAACGTTGATGTTCGAACCGTCGGGCTGGGCGAAGATCGGGTAGACCTCCGCGCCGAGGCGACGGAAGGCTTGGGGCGCGACGTTCGATGCTGCGCCATTCGCGCAATCGACCACGACGCGCATGCCGTCGAGGCGTGCCAACGCCGTTCCGACCACGTGGTCGACGTAGTCGGGCGCACCCGACGGTACGTCGAGGACGCCGCCGGGGGGTCCGACCGGACGAGCCTCCGAACCGAGGTTCGCCTCGATCTCGTCCTCGAGCTCGTCGGAGAGCTTGAACCCGTTGGGGCCGAAGAACTTGATCCCGTTGTCCTCGGGCGGGTTGTGCGACGC
>DASUQY010000092.1:0-3668 GCA_036280315.1 Actinomycetota bacterium | reverse complement strand
CGCCATCGGGTACCCCTCGCCCGACACCGAGGCCGAGATCCTCGCGACGCACGGCGTGCAGTCGACGCTGAACGACATCGGCCCGGTGTCGGACGCCATGTCGGTCCACGAAATGACCGAGCAGGCACGCCAGGTTCACGTCGCGCCGGCGGTTCGCCGATACATCGTCGACCTGGTCGAGGCGACGCGCCGTCACCCCGACGTCTACCTCGGCGCCAGCCCGCGAGCGTCGATCATGCTCCTTCGCGCCGCCCGCGCCGTGGCAGCCACGGAGGAGCGCGACTACGTGATCCCCGACGACGTGAAGGCGCTCGTCACGCCCGTGCTTGCCCACCGGGTGATCGTCACCGCCGACGCGGTCATGGGGGGCCGCACCCAATACGCGGTCCTCGATGAGCTCGTAAGCGAGGTCCCCGTGCCGGTCGGCGGGTCTGCCTGACGTGCCGTCCGGGCGCGGCGTCGTCGTCTTCGGTGCCGCGATCGGACTGTGGGTCGCCGCTCGCATCGCGGGATCGCCGACCCTGCACATGATCGCCGTCGGTCTCGTCGTCCTTCCGTTCGCGACGTCACTGTTCGCCCGGTGGAGCCGTCACCGGCTCCGGATCCGCCGTCGCTTGTCCGAATCACGCGTTCAACCGGGACAACGAGTGCACGTCGAGCTCGACGTCGAGAACCTGACGTCCGGCCAGACGTCGTTCCTGCTGATCGAGGATCGCCTGCCTCCGGCGCTCGGCCGCTCGGCCCGCATGGTCATCGCGTCGCTCCACCCGCGCGCTCGGCAACAGGTGCGGTACTCGCTGGTCCCCCGCCGGCGTGGCCGCTACGTCCTCGGACCGCTCACCGTCGACCTGTCCGATCCGTTCGCGCTGACCAAAGTGCGCGTCGAGTTCGACGAGCGCGACGAGCTCGTCGTCGCGCCCGAGGTCGAGCGGCTCGTGGGGGCTCCCGACTCCCCCTTCGGCATGCGAAGCGGGCTCGCGCTCGCGAAGCACCTGTTCCGGACGGGCGACGAGTTCTACACGATGCGCAGTTACGTCGAGGGTGACGACCTGCGGCGGATCCACTGGCGGAGCGTCGCGCGGAGCGGCAAGCTCATGATTCGACAGGACGAATCGAGCCGGCGCTCGAATGCGGTGTTGTTCCTCGACACGCGCGACACGGGACTCGGGCAGGCGCACACACCGCCGTTCGAACGGGCCGTGTCGGCGGCTGCCTCGCTCGGCATCGTGTTGATGCGGTACGGCTTCACCGTGCGGCTCGTCACGCCGCAGCTACCACCTCAGCGTGTGGGCGAAGAGCAGCTGCTCGATTCGCTCGCCGGCGTGTCTCACGACACGACGCGCGCCGTGACGAACGCCCTCACGCGGCTGAGGACCGCGGCGGCCAGCGACACGACGCTCGTCCTCGTGGGTGCGCCACCGCCACCGAACGAGCTTGCGGCTCTCATCCGGACCGGCACGATGTTCGGTCCGAAGATCGCCGTCCTCGTGCACCCGACGGACCCGCAGACGTTGCCGCCCGACCGCCGGGCGCAGCTCGAGGGTCGGGCCTCGCAGGCGCGCCTCTCGATGACGCGTTCGGGATGGGACGTCGTGGTGATGTCGCCATCCGATCGACTGAAAGACGTATGGAACACGAACAAGACGCGTCCGCTCGTCGTCAGCGGCTCGTAGCGGTCGTCGCCGTCGCCGCGCTCGCCGCGACGATGGCGCTCGCGTTCGGCCGGGTGTTCGAGGGCACCCGCCCGACGTTCCAACTGATTCTCGCGGCCGTTGGCTCGGTCGCGGTCGCGGGGCTGTGCGAACGTCGTGGCCTGGTCGTGGCACTCATCGCGAGCGCGGTGGGACTCGCCTTCGCCCTCACCTGGCTCGTGTATCCGCAGACCGCGTGGTACGGCCTTCCGAGCCCAAGCACACTCCGCGCGATCGGACGCTCGCTCGAGTTCGTCGCTCAGCAGGCTCGTTTGCGAGTGGCGCCGTCGCCGCCGCTCACACCGCTGATGCTGGCGGCCGTCACCTCGACGTGGACCGCCGCGTTCTCGACCCACGCGCTCGCCGTCCGCGCCGGGAGTCCGCTCCTGGCCGTCCTCCCGTCGGTCGCGCTCGTCGGGTTCGCCGACACGGTGCTTGAGGACGGACCGCGTCCCGCGTACGCCATCCTGTTCCTGTCCGCGGTGCTCGCCGTGGTGTTCGTGGACGGTTTGAGGCGCGTCCGCCAGTGGGGGCCGATGTGGTTCTCGTTTCGCAAGCGGCGCCTCTCGAGCGTCGCGTCTCGCGGCGCGCGCCGCATCGCGCTCGTCGCGTTGCTCTCCGCGGCGCTGCTGCCCGGACTCCTCCCCGGATTCCGCGCCACCGCGCTCGTCGACTTCTCGACCGGAGGCGAGGACGGCGTCGGGCTCGACCCGTTCGTCGGGATCCTCGCGCAGCTCGAGCAGGAAGATCCCGTCGACCTGTTCCAGGTCACATCCCCCGGAGGCGCCGCGTACTGGCGCCTGTACGCACTCGATCGCTTCGACGGGTCGACGTGGAGCAGCAGCGATCCGCTCGCCGAGCAGGGACAGGTCTTCGGCTCATCCGCCGCGCTCCGACCGGTTCCGCTCCCTCAGAACGCTCAGCCGCTCCAGCAGCAGTTCCGGATCCTGCACGGCATCGACGATCCGTGGCTCCCGATGGCGCACCCCGCGGAACAGGTCACGGTCCCCTTCGGCGATCTCCGCTACAACCAGATCCTCGGCACGGTCGTCCTCGCGGGCGGGCTGGAGGAGGGGCTCGTGTACGGCGTGACGTCGAGGGTGGTCGCCCCGTCGCCCCAGGAGCTTGACCTCGTGAGGTTTGATGCACCCACGCAGTACGGACAATGGACGGAGGTCCCCGAGAACGTCGACTCGCGCGTGCGCGAGCTCGCCGTCGGATGGACGGCCGATGCCGAAACGCCGTACGGCCAGATCCTGGCGCTACAGAACCGTTTTCGGAACGGCAACTTCTCCTACACACAAGATGTCGAACCGGTCGAAGGCACCGACCCGATCCTGCATTTCCTCACCGAGTCGAAGAGCGGTTTCTGCCAGCAGTTCGCGACGGCGATGGCGGTCATGGCGCGGGCACTCGGCTATCCCGCGCGCGTCGCCGTCGGCTTCCGCGAGGGTGAACGGCTGGGCGACACGTACACCGTCGACTCGAGGGACGCTCATGCCTGGGTCGAGGTGTTCTTCCCCGGCTACGGTTGGCTCCCATTCGAGCCGACGCCGAGCCGGGCCAATCCGATCGAAACGATTCCCGGCTCGTACTCGAACGCCAGCACAACGGGCGATGCGGACGGGACGCCGGGGCAGGCCGGCGCGGCCGGCGATGTCGGCTCGGGCTCGTCGCTCAATTGCCGGAACCCGAGCGGACGGCCACTCCCTCGTGAGCTCTGCGGCCGGGGCAGCGCGGAGATCAGGGGACCAGGGCGTTCTTCCGGCGGCGAGCTCCCGCCCGGTTTCTTGAACACCCGGCCGCTCCCGGAGAACGAGGACGGCTACGCGATCCCCTATCGGTGGATCTTCCTCGCCATCGCCGTCGCCGGCGCGTTCCTGCTCGTCTTCGTTCCCGTCGCGAAGTGGACGTTGCGACGGCGCGCGTTCCATCGCGCTCGCGACCCGCGGCATCGCGTCCTCGCGGCGTACCGCG
>DASUQY010000091.1:0-15596 GCA_036280315.1 Actinomycetota bacterium | reverse complement strand
CGGCGCGATGTGCTGCATCCGCCGCCGCCGTTCGGCCACCTGCTGCAACCGGGTCCCTACGAAGACTACGTGCTCTACGTAGGGCGGCTGGAGTCGATCAAGCGGCCCGACCTCGCGGTGCGCGCGATGCAGTACGTGGACGAGCCGATACGGCTCCTGGTGGTTGGCGATGGCACGCACCGGCGACAGACCGAAGAGCTGGCGCAATCGCTCGGCTTGTCGGGCCGGGTTCGGTTCCTCGGGGCGGTCGAGGAAGCGCTGCTCGTGGACCTCTACAAGCGTGCGCTGGCCGTTGTCTTCACGCCGTTCGACGAGGACTACGGGTACGTCACGCTCGAGGGCTTCGCCGCGCGCCGGCCGGTCGTCACGCTCACCGACAGCGGCGGGCCGCTCGAGTTCGTCGAGGATGGCGAGACGGGAATCGTTGCGCCCCCGGATCCCCGGGCGATCGCGGGCGCCTTCGACCGGTTGTTCGCCCACCGCGAGCTCGCGCGCCGACTTGGCGAGGCGGGACGACGGCGCGTCGAGGAAGCCGTGCCGAAGTGGCCGGAGGTGGTCGAACGGTTGCTCGCCTGATCGACCGACTGACCACGCCGCAGCCGCGGTCGACCCCCGTCGTGTCTCGCGTCGCGTACGTGTCGCCCATGCCGCCGGCTCGGACGGGGATCGCCTCCTACTCGGCGAGCCTGCTCACGTCGCTCGAGCGCACGGGATACCTCCAGCATCGCGATGTCGACGTCGTCTGGCCGGTCAAGGCGAAGCACGACGTCACGATCCGGCGCTATCGCCTCGGCGTGTATCACATCGGGAACAACTTCGAGTTCCACGGCGACATCTACCGCCTCGCGTCGCTCCACCCGGGACTCGTGGTCCTGCACGACCTCGGCCTGGACGACCTCGTGCGTGCGCTCGTCGCATCCGGTGACGCGCTGGGGTTCCGAGCCGGACGCGAGGCGCTGCTCCGCTCGGAGCGCATGACGCTCGCGGAAGCGCGGGAGAACGAACCGCTCAGGTGGCCATGGTGCGCGCACATCGCTCGAGTCGCACGCGGGATCGTGGTGCACTCCGAGTTCTCCCGCCGGTATCTCGAGGATTTCGGGTGCCGAACGCCGATCTTCGTCGTGCCCCATCCCGTCGTCGAGAAGGATGCGGATGTTCGGGCCGCTGTTGCGACGGGCGCTCGGCTCCGCACGACGCTCGGCGTCTCGGGCGACGACGTCCTGGTGGTCGCCCCCGGAGACCTGAACCCGGCCAAGCAGCTCGAGGCCGTCGTCGGCGCCGTCGCGAGATGTCAGGCGAACGTGTATCTCGCGCTCGTCGGCCGGCGGATCCAGACGTGGGACCCGGACCCTGTGGTCGCCGCGAGCGGTCTGGGTCGTCGCGTCCATCTCGTGACCGACGTCACCGACGAGGAGTTCCTTGGATGGCTCCAGGCCGCCGACGTCGTCGTCGATCTGCGGTTCCCGCACCGCGGCGAAGTAAGCGGCACGCTGATCCGCGCCATGCAGGTCGGCCGCCCGTGCGTCGTGAGCGAAGTCGGGACGTACCTCGATATCCCAGACGACGTCGTCGTTCACGTCGCACCGGGTAGGCCCGACCCGGCGGATCTCGCCACGGTGTTCGACGGGCTCGTCGCCGACCGCGATCGACGCGCGCGACTCGGCGAACGCGTCCGTGCGCACCTGCACGCCACCACGGGGAGCGAGCGAACGGCGCGGGGATACGAACGGGCGATCGAGTCGACGCTCGGGCTCGTGTTGGATCCGCGACGCCTCGCGCTGGCGCGATGGGCCCGGGCACTGTCGGAGATCGGGGTGACGAGCGACATGCTCGATGAGGACTTCGGTCTGAGCTACGTCCGCGGCCTCGACGACCTGTCCCCGGCCCGATGAATGCCGATGCGGAAGTCGTCGTTCGTACCTCCGAATCGTCGCGGCTACGCGTCGTGCCGCGCATCCGAGAGATCGTTGCCAAGCGCGAGGTCTTGCTGAACCTCGTTCGGCGCGAGCTGAAGGTGAAATACGCCGCGTCACTGCTCGGCGCCGTGTGGTCGCTGCTGAACCCCATCGTGTACCTCGCTGTGTTCACGTTCGTCAGCGAGGTCCTGGGCACGGCAGTCGATGACTACCCCGTCTACCTGCTCTCCGGCCTCCTCGCCTGGAACCTGTTCTCGACGTCGATCGCCTCCGGCGCACGGTCGGTGGTGGACAACGCGAACCTGGTCAAGAAGGTGACGTTTCCCCGGGAGATCCTCCCCCTCGCGGCGATCGGCGTCGCCCTCGTGGACTACGTGCTGCAGATGGGCGTGCTCGTGCTGTTCATGCTCGTAACTGGGTACGGAGTACCGGTCCCCGAGATCGCGCTGCTGCCGCTTGCGTTCGTCGCCCTCCTCGCCTTCGCGACCGCCCTCACGCTCGTCGTGGCGGCTGGGAACGTGCGCTATCGCGACGTGGGGCACCTGATCGGCATCGCGCTGCTCGTGTGGTTCTGGCTGTCGCCGATCGTCTACGCCGAAGCATTGGCGCAGCGGTTCCTCGAGAAGGGCTCCGCGTTGTGGACGGCGTACTTCCTCAACCCGCTCGCGTCGATCGTCGCGGGGTTGCACCGCAGCTTGTACGGCAGGGTCGGCGTGGGCGAGGGCGCCGCGCTGTTCGATGTGAGCATGGCGTGGCTCGCGCTCGTGCTGCTCGTGGTCCTCGTCGCGTCTCTCGTGCTCCTGCGGATCACGTGGGGGTACTTCTTCTCGCGAGCAGGCGATTTCGCCGAGGAGCTCTAGCCCGCCGAGCGGACCTTCCGCGCCTTCCACGCCTCGACGCTCGGCCAGCGTCGTGCCCACTCCCATGACACGTCTGCGTCGCCCATCGGCGCCCACTCGTCGGGAGCCCGGATCTCGAGCAGATCCTCGATCTCCAGGCCGTTCGATCGGAGGAGCCGGATCATGTCGCCGTGCGTCAAGTTGAACTCGATGCCGTCGACGTTCTGGTCGTCATCGTGCCACTCGACGCGGTGCATCCCGAAGTAGTCGCGATGCAGCGCCTCCTCGGCGGGCGCGTTGTCGTCGTCCGTCCGATAGGCCATCAGCAGCAGCGGCGTCATACGGACGAACAGCAGGCGGCCGCCCGGTCGAAGGACGCGTGCGGCCTCGGGGATCCACCTGTACGGGTCGCACCAGATCGCCGCGCCGTACTCCGAGACGGCGTAATCGAACGAGCCGTCACGGAACGGGAGGCGCTCGCCGTCGCCGTGGACGAGCGGGACGGAGATGTCGAACTCGGACTGGAGCAACCTCGCGGTCGCGAGCTGTCGACTGGAGTTGTCGAGCCCGACGGGCCGCGCACCGCGCCGGGCGAGCCAGGCCGACACGTAGCCGGTCCCGCAGCCGATCTCGACGGCGTCGAGGCCGGCCAGGTCGTCGGGGAGCAGGCCGAGCTGGGACTCCGGGACGCTCCAGATGCCCCAGCGCGGTTCGCTCGCCCACGAGGTCCGGCCTCGTTCCACCCAGTTCGGGGCGTCGTCGTCCCACGACGCGCGGTTCACCAGCACGTGGTCGGGGGTTCGGACGACGTCCTGTTCGCTCATCGGCACCCTCGTGTCATGGGTGAGACAGACGCGATGCTACCCTCACGGCACCGATGACCAGCGCGAACGTACGCACGTCCGCCGTCGACGCGATCGAGATCGAGGGTGTAAGCAAAAGGTTCCGGCTGTTCAGGCAGAAGCCGTCGTCGTTCAAGCAGCGGGTTCTCACTGCGCGCTCGAGAGCCGACGAGCTGTGGGCGCTGCACGACGTCTCATTCGATGTACGGGAAGGCACGACGTTCGGGCTCATCGGTCACAACGGGTCCGGCAAGACGACGCTGCTGAGGTGCATCGCCGGGATCCTCCGACCGACGTCGGGGACGATCCGCCAGCGCGGTCGACTCGCCGCTCTGCTCGAGCTGGGCGCTGGGTTCCATCCCGAGCTCACCGGCCGGGAGAACGTGTATCTGAACGCGTCGTTCCTCGGGCTGTCGCGCAAGGAGACCGACCGCGCGTACGACGACGTGGTGGCGTTCGCCGAGCTCGAGGAGTTCATGGACAACCAGGTCAAGTTCTATTCGTCGGGCATGCTCGTGCGTCTCGGCTTCGCCGTCGCCGTGCACGTCGACCCGGACGTCCTGCTCGTCGACGAGGTCCTCGCGGTCGGCGACGAGGCGTTCCAGGCCAAGTGCATCGAGCGTGTCAGGCAGTTCCAGCGTGAGGGTCGAACCATCGTCCTCGTCACACACGCCCTCGACACCGTTCGCGACGTTTGCGATCGCGCGGCGATGCTCGACCACGGGCGGGTCCACTCGATCGGCGCACCCGACGACGTCGTTCGCGAGATGCGCTACGTGTTGCTCGGCGTGACGGACCCCGGGTTCGTGCCGGAGCAGGGAACGCGCGAGGCGGAGATCGCGGAGGTCCAGATCATTCGGGCGAATGGCTCCGGCAACGGGGACGTCCGGCGGCACGATCCCCTCACGATCCAGGTGGACGTCCGGACGAACGAGCCCGTCGACGATCTCGACGTCGACTTCGCCGTCCTGGACGGGGCGACGAACCACCCCGTCCTCGACGCGCGCGCGTCGACGAACGGTATCGATCTCGGTCGCGTCGATGGGAAGCGGCGGGTGCGTTTCCGCATCGAGTCGTTCCCGTACGAGGCCGGGAAGTACTGGGTCACCGTCGGATTGTCCGCGCGGCCGACGGGGCACCTGTACCACGTGCAAACGCAGCGGTACGTGTTCGATGTCGTCGACGTTCCCCGCGTGCAGGAGCGAGTCGACGCGCCCGTGGACGTTGAGGTCGACGTCCTGTGAGCGCCGCGCGCACGGACCCGCTCACGGAAGCATCTCAACCGAACCTCCGGAAAGGACCTCCCGCCATGCTCATCGCGTTGATCCTCCTGTCCGTCGCGCTCGCCGCGGTGGCGCAGCTCACGCTGAAGACGGGGATGAACCACGTGAACGACGAGCTCGCTCCCGCCACGTTCTCGCTCAGCGGCCGCTCGTTGCGTGTCCTCGTCGGGCAGCCGTTCGTGTGGGGCGGGCTCTTCCTCTTCGGCGTATCCGCGCTCGTGTGGCTGGTAGTCCTGTCTCGCGCCTCCCTGTCGTTCGCGTATCCGTTTGCGGCGCTCACGTACGTCTCGATCCTGCTGTTCGATCACTTCGTGCTCAACGAGCAGGTGCCGGCGCTGCGCTGGGCGGGCGTCGCCTGTATCGCACTGGGGATCTTCCTGATCTCCCGAACGCCCCATTCGTGAGCGCATGAGGGCCGTCGTTCTGGTCGGCGGCGAGGGCACCCGCCTGCGTCCGCTCACCGAGACGATCAAGAAGGAGCTCCTCCCGCTGATGGACCGCGCGGTCCTCCACCACACGCTCGACCATCTGTCGCGTCACGGCGTGCACGAGGTCATCCTGTCGAGCTCGTACCTCGAGGACACGTTCCGCTCGTTCATCGAGGCTCGCCGTGGCGATCCGACGATCACGTGGATCACCGAGACCGAGCCGCTGGGAACCGGCGGCGCGATCGTGAACGCGCTCGCCTCGGTCGGAACGGGCGAGCCATTCCTCGCGCTGAACGGCGACATCGTGACCGATCTCGACGTCACGGCCATGGTCGCGGCGCACCGAACGCGCGGAGCCGCTGCGACGATCGCCCTTGCGCACGTCGACGATGCCCGAGCGTTCGGCCTCGTCGCGACGCAAGCGGATGGGCGCGTGATGGAGTTTCGGGAGAAGCCACAGGAACCAGTGCCCGGCGACATCAACGCCGGCACGTACGTGCTTGAGCCGTCCGCACTGTCACGTTGGGAGCCCGGATCGCTCTCGATCGAACGCGACGTCTTCCCGGCGCTGATCGCCGAAGGCCTTCCCGTCTACGGGTTCTCCTCGGACGCGTACTGGATCGATCTCGGAACGCCCGAGAAGTACCTGCAAGCGCACTTCGACATGCTCGATGGGAAGGTCGGGTCGGCCCCCCACTACGCGACGCCGTTCGTTGCGGACTCAGCGGCGGTGCAGGACGGTGCGCGACTGGGGCGCCGCGCCGTCGTGTGCGCGCGTGCGCGGATCGAACGCGGCGCGGTTCTCGAGGATAGCGTCGTGCACCCGCACGCCGTCGTCGAAGAAGGCGCGACGGTACGCAGTTCGATCCTCGGACCGCGCTCACGCGTGGGGGCCGGCGCTGTGGTGAACCGGTCCGTGCTGGCCGAGGGCGCGGCCGTTCCGGCCGGGGTCGCGCTGGACGACGCACGAGTCTCCGCGGGGCAGGTCGCGGCGCCGACGGAACGGACGGGCGCGCCGGACCGTATGGGGTAGGATGCGCGCCCGATCGGCACCCTCCACTATGCGAAGAGCGATCATCTGGACGTTCGTCGTGCTCCTCGCCGGCCTTCCGGCCGCGCCCGCGCTTGCGCAGGGGGACGACGAGTTCACCTTCTTCGGCTCCGGCTTCGGCCACGGTCTTGGCATGTCGCAATGGGGCGCCTACGGCCTGGCCCAGGAGGGGTGGACCGCTTCGAGGATCCTCCGCCATTTCTACTCGGGAACGAGGGTGGATCGGGCCGCCGCGCCGCCCGCGCAACTGCGCATCGGACTCACGCAGGGACGAGACGCGATTCATCTGGAGGCGGAAGCCGGCGACGTCGAGATTCGGGACGGCGATCAACGCGGCACCGTCGTCGCCACGATACCGAGCGGGGAAACGTGGCGCGTGCGTCCAACCGACAGCGGGTACCGCATTATCGACCAGCGCGGGAACACCGTCGGCACGGCGGGTGGCCCGGCCGCGCCGATCTTCGCCGTCTATGAGCCCCAGCAGGCTCGAGTTCGCATCCCCGAGGCGGGACACGCGTACAACCGTGGCTGGATCGAGTTCGGAGTGGACGACTGTTCGCCGTCGTGCCGGATCCGGCTGATCCTGGTGACCTCGCCGCAGGAGTACCTCTACGGGCTGGGCGAGGTGCCGAGCAGCTGGCCCATGGCCGCGCTCGAGGCGCAGGCGGTCGCCGCGCGGACGTACGCGCTCACGAAGGCGTCGACCACGCAACACCGGCCCGAGTGCGATTGCGCGCTGATGGCGAGCTCGGCGGATCAGGTGTACGCCGGGTGGGACAAGGAGGGCGGCCTCGACGGGGACCGGTGGGTCCGTGCGGTCGACGATACCGACGGCCTCATCGTGAAGGACGGCGGCGAGTCGATCCAGGCCTTCTACATGTCGTCCTCGGGGGGCTTCACCGAGGACAACGAGAACGTGTGGGGTGGAACGCCGGTCGATTACCTGCGCGGCGTGTGCGACCCCGGTGACTACACGCCGGCGAATCCCAGTGCGACGTGGGACGTCACCTACACAGCGTCTCGGATCACTAGGCAGCTCTCACTTCGCATCGGCACGGTGACCGACTTCGTGAACGCCCAGCGCGGCGTCTCGGGGCGGATCGTCAGCATCATGGTTCGGGGCTCGAACGGGTCGAAGCCGATCAGCGGGTCGGTGCTTCGGTCGGCGCTCGGCCTCCGGGACGACCGTGTGTGGATCAACGCCAACAGGCACATCACGGGAGAGATCAGGGAGAAGTACGACGCGTTGAACTGTTCCCCGGGGCTCCCGAGATCGCGCCAGACAGTGGTGCCGGGTGGCATGCGTCAGAAGTTCGAGGACGCCAACATCTACTTCTCGCAGGGAACGGGCGCGCACGAGCTGCACGGCCCCGTGCTCACGCGCTACCTCGAGCTTGGCGGACCGGGCAGCAGGTTCGGGTTCCCCATCACGGACGTTCGACGGCTCTCGAACGGGAACCTTCGGGCGCGGTTCGAGCGCGGCGTCATCACCTGTGGTGACACCCGCTGCTTCACGTCGTAGTCCGGGAGCTTCGCTACGGCACGTTCGCTTCCGGGGCGTTACTCGTTCCTCGGTACGCCTCGATGAACCCGGTGGCGACGGTGCGCGCCTGCTCGACGGTGATCCCCGACGGGCACTCCCACAGCTTGTTCCACGCGGCGAGCGCGAGGACCGTTCCATCTTGGAGCGACGGGTAAGGCGCCACGATGACCTTTTCCTCGGACCGGGCGAGACCTTGGAGGTTGCGGACCACGTCGTCGGGAAGCGCGTCCGGACCGTCGGGTCTGTAGTAGATCAGCACGTAGGCGTGCTCCAGGTTGTGGACCGCCCGCGTCTCCTCGACGGGTGCCTCGTAGACATGCGGCTGGGGCGGGAGCGGCGAAGGGTCGTGCGCACCGGCCACCGCCGGCTGCTGGCCGTAGTTGAACGGCTCTCCGGGCTCGAGGTGCGTGCGGTCAGGCGTGCCGCTCACGGGCGTCTCGACGTCGCCGCAGCCGGCGGCGTCCGCGGCCTGCAGCGCGCCTTCGGCGATGTTGCCCGGCGCGCTCACCCGTGTCAGGAACAGGAACACTCCGGCCGCAAGCGCGGCTACTACGCCGATCTGGACCGCTCGGCGGGTCGCCTGCCTCCGGCGCACGGACTTGATCGCCCGTTCGCGGGCCTGACGCGCCAGTTCCTTCTTCTCTGCGCGGGAGCGAGACCCCGGATCGGGACGGGCGGGTTCACGCCGCTCCATCGGCCGCGCGGGTGCATCGCTGGGGCGGCCGGGACGTCCGGCGGTGGAACCGGGGGACGTCGCGCGCGGTCGGGCGCGGGGACGGCGTCTCTTCTTCGGCATCGGATCGGCTAGAAGGCCTGACCCGCTTCCGGCGCCTCACCCAGGTACCGGCGCTGCCCGAACGGCGGCGCGCCGTACTGCGACGCGAACTCGAACGCCGCGGGCAGGCTGACGTCTGCGCACTCCTGAACGAAGTGCCACGCGACCAGCGCCATCCTCGTCCCCGCGGCAAGCACGCCGGCCGCTCCCTGCTCAGGGTAGTCGTACGGCGCGACGATGACCCTGTCTCCCTCCGGACCGGAGAAGAACTCGCGGAGCGGATCCAGTTGTGGCCCCTCCGCATCCGGCGAGTACCACACCACGACCGCGCCGTGCTCGAGGGAGTGGATCACCCGGTCGATCGGCGGCGGCGTGTCGTAGAGGCCGGCGCCGAGAGTGATCTGGTTGTGCGGCCCCGACGCCGGCGGGACGCTCGGGTACGACGAGAGCGGTGGCAGCTGTAACGAGTCGCTGATGTGCCTCTGGTCGTCGGTCCTCGGGTTGTACGGGCCGACGTTGGTGACGTCGCCACATCCGGCGGCGGCCATCGCCTCGGGCGCCCGGCGCAGCAGCTCGGCCGGCGACGCGACCGTCGGCCCGGGGCGGAGGACGAGGACCACGACGACCGTCACCGCGCCGAGCAGTGCGACGATCATTCCGATCCGCCGCGTGCGCTTTGCGCGGACCATCTTCCGCTGCAACGCCGCCCGCTCCAGGCGCGCCTGCGTTCGGCGCTCGGTCTTCGTCACGCGGCCACCGGTGGGATCTCTGTTCGCCATAAAGGTGTCCCGCCGGGCGGCGAGAGCACCCCAGCGGCGGGAACATCCAGGATAGCGGTTGCGCGATGGCCGTCTTGCGGCGGTTCGCGCCCCTTCCTATGCTCGCGTCGCCTTCCCCGTTTCGATGAGCCGTGGACGTGCCGGGGAGCCCGCGTCACCGGGCCGTCCTGCGGGGGTCCTGGGGGTGGCACAGCGAGCGTAGCGAGCGTTGTGCGACCCCCCGGGAGAAAGGAAGGGAGGACCATGGCGACAACGGACACCAGGGAACGGCGCCCGGAGGGGCTCGAGGGCTATTTCCACCTCCGCGAGCGCGGGACCGACGTGCGCACCGAGGTCATCGCGGGCCTGGCCACCTGGCTGACGATGGCGTACATCCTCGTCGTCAACCCGGCGATCCTCTCGTCGGTCCCGGACGCGAACGGCACGTCGCTCCCGTTCGATCAGCTCGTCACGGTCACAGCCCTCGCGGCTGGCGTGCTTACGCTCGCGATGGGGCTGTTCTCGAACTACCCGTTCGCGATGGCTGCCGGTCTCGGACTGAACGCGTTCGTCGCGTTCACCCTCGTCGCCGCGGCCGGGCTGTCGTGGGAACAAGCCATGGGCGTCATCGTGATCGAGGGACTGGTCATCGCGGCGCTGGTGCTCACGGGGTTTCGCGAGGCGGTGCTGAACGCCATCCCCATGGACCTGAAGCGGGCGATCGGGATCGGGATCGGCCTGTTCATCGCGTTCATCGGGCTCGTCGACGCCGGGATCGTGATCCATCCCGAATCGGGAGAGCCGATCGTGACGTTGGCGTCCGACCTCACGACGCTCCCGATCCTGACGTTCGCCATCGGCCTGGCGATCACGGCGACGCTCGTCGCACAGCGGGTCAAGGGCGCGTTGCTGATCGGGATCATCGCCACGACGATCGTCGCGAGCATCATCAACGCGTTCGCCGACCCAAACGCTTTCCCGCCGGGGGTCGCAACCTGGCCCGAGAGCGTCGTCGAGGCGCCCGACTTCTCGCTCGTGGGGAACTTCTCGCTCGATCTGTTCAACGGGGAGACGGTCGCGCTGGTGACGACGCTCGCGCTGATCCTGTCGGTGATGCTGTCCGACTTCTTCGACACGATGGGAACCGTGATCGGCGTGGGCGGCCAGGCGGGCCTCCTCACGCGCGACGGGAAGCTGCCGGGCATCCAGCGCGTCCTGCTCGTCGACTCGCTCGGCGCCGCGGTCGGCGGAGCAGTGTCGAGCTCGTCGAACACGACCTACATCGAGAGCGCCGCGGGAGTCTCCGAGGGAGGTCGGACCGGTCTCACCGCGGTCGTGGTCGGCGTGCTGTTCCTGCTCGCGATGTTCCTTGCCCCGCTCGCGGCGGTCGTTCCGCTCGTCGCAACGGCGCCGGTGCTCGTGATCGTCGGCTACTTCATGATCCAGGTGGTCAAGGACATCGATTGGCGCGATCCGGGCGCCGGCATCCCCATCCTCCTGACCATGATCGTGATGCCGTTCACGTTCAGCATCACGAACGGCGTGGGCGCGGGGTTCCTGTCCTACACGGTGATCCAGGTCCTTCGGGGACGCTGGAACCAGGTGCACTGGCTGCTCTACATCGTGTCGGCCGTGTTCCTCTGGTACTTCATCGAGGGCCTGGTGCCGCTGGGGTAGATCAGAGCTCGCGAAGCACGTCACCGACTTCGAGCGGGGGCCGCGGCCGAGCCGCTGCCCCCGCCGGCATCCTGCCCGCCGCGACCGTGCCGAGCGCGTGCCACTCATCGTCGATGCCGAGCGCGGCACGCGTCTCCTGCTGGCAGAACAACGTCGAGCTGATCCAGCACGACGCGTACCCCTGCGCGTGGAACGCGAGCAGCAGGTTCTGGATCGCCGCGCCGCCGGACAGCAGGAACATCTCTCGCTCGGCGCTCGAGCGCTCTTCGTCGGTGTACGGGTGCGAGCCGGCGAACCGCACGAACGGCACGACGAGCACCGGCGCCGCGCCGAGCACGGCGTCGCTCTTGGCCAGGCGACGTTCGATCGTGGTCTCCGAGGTGGCGTCGCGGCGAAGGTCCTCCCTCCACGCCTGGGCGATCGCACCGAGCAGCGTGCGCTTCGCGGCGTCCGAGGTGAGGACCGCGAACAACCACGGCCGCGTGTGGTGCGGCGCAGGCGCCGTGCAGGCCGCTCGAACCGCTTCCTCGATCACGTCGCGCGGGACGTCGGCCTGGCCGAAGGAGCGGATCGTTCGGCGCGCGGAAAGTGACACGAGCGGCGACTCGCGGAACAGATCGTCCTCGCTCGGGCGAACGAGGTCTCGCGCGCGGCCGAGCGGAGCATCGGCGGAGATCCCCCGAACGAGGGCCGCGGGAACCATCGCGTCCTTCCCCATCACGAGCCCACTCGCGGCGGCGACCTCGTCGCCGAGCGCGACGATCGTCGCTTCGAGCTCCCGCCCGTGGTGGTCCTTCGTGCCACGGAGGTCGACGAGGGCGGGCATCCCGGCGCATCCGATCGCGACATTCACCACCCCGTGCCGCCAGGGCCGTCCGAACGTGTCGGTGATCACGACGCCGAGCTCGACGCCGAGCCGGTCGCGAAGTTCTGCGCGTAGCGACTCCGCCGACGCGTCGGGGTCCTCCGGCAACAGCGCGAGGAACCCGGCCTCGACGTTGGACGTGTCAACGCCCGCGTTCGCGCAGACGAACCCGTGACTCGTCTCGGCGATGACGAGATCGCCGCGCCGCGCGACGACGCGAACCGTCTCGCGCTGCACCCACGCGTCTCGCCCGGAGCCGTCGTCGGGAACGATTCGGCCCTCCGCCTTCGACACGACTTTCTGCGTCACGGCCACCACGTCCCCGTCCTGCGCGCCGAACTCACGGAGCGACGCGGCGAGGAGCGCCGCGAGGTCGTCGCCGGGTCGAACCTCCGGAAGGCCCTCGAGCGGAAGGACGCGCACGCTCACGTGACCAACGCGAGCGCGATCCGTGCCACCGTTTCCGCTTTGGAATCGTCCGTCATGACCGTGTCGGTCGCGACGACGCGGACCCCGGTGCGTTCGATCCGCTCGGCGATCCCCCGGTCCACGTCGTCGATCACCCACGCACCAAGCAGCCCCGAATAGAACTCGGCCGCACCCGCCGCGGTGACCTCGACCCCCGCGACGGGGAGCAGTCGGTCGGCCATCCCGGCAAGGGGCCGCCCGCCGACGATCGGGCTGACGCCGGCGACGACGTCGCGACGCGACTCGAGCTCCTCGCGTATCCCCGGGACGGCGAGGATCGGGGCGACCGACGCGACGGGGTTCGACGGGCATAGGACGATGACGTCCGCTTCGCGGAGCGCCTCGAGCACGCCGGGGGCCGGCCGGGCCGACGCAGCGCCCTTGTACCGTACGGACTTCACCTCGTCCTGCGCCCGGCGCCTGACCCAGTAGTCCTGGAAGTGCAGATCGACCTCCTCGCCTTCGGCCACGACCGAGACGCGGGTCGTCACCGGATCGTCCGACATCGGAAGCAGGCGCATGTCGATGCCGAACCGCGACGTCACTCGCTGGGTGACCTCCGACAAGGTCGCTCCCGAGGCCAGCAGATCCGTTCGGAAGAGATGCGTCGCCAGATCGAGGTCCCCCAGATTGAACCAGGCGAGTTCCGCGTCGAACCGCGCGAGCTCCTTGTTCGCGCGGAACGAGTCGCCCCGGCGACCCCATCCTCGTTCCCGATCGAACGCGTCGCCGAGCCAATAGGTGACGGAGTCGACGTCGGGACAAACGCGAAGTCCATGCATCACGACGTCGTCGCCGGTGTTGACGATGACGGTGACGTCGTGCGGCGGAACGGCTCGTGCCAGACCGCGCAGGAACTTGCCGGCGCCGATGCCACCCGCGAGCGCTGCGACCCTCATGTTTCCTCTCCATTGACGTGCGAGCGCGGCGCGTCGTTCGCTTCGTTCGCTGCGCGAGCCCCAGCGCGGCACCCCATTGCGGACGAGCGTAGTACGCTCGCCGCTCGATGGGTCATCCGGATACATCGGCGCGGTAGCGGACGTGGTTCTCGAGCGCGCGATCGCTCGCTCGATCGCGAGGGCCGGCGCCGGCAAGTCCCTCTCTCTCGACGAGACGGCCGCATTGATGGACGCGCGCGGCCCGCAGCTCGTCGAGCTGTCGGCGATCGCCGGCAGCCTCCGAGAGCTCGGTCACGGAACAACCGTGACGTACTCGCGCAAGGTGTTCATTCCCCTCACGATGCTCTGCCGCGATCACTGCCACTACTGCACGTTCGCCAAGCCGCCGGCGCGGCTCGATGCGCCCTACCTCACTCCGGAGGAGGCCCTGGCGATCGCGGAGGCCGGTCGCCGACGGGGCTGCAAGGAGGCGCTGTTCACCCTGGGAGACCGTCCCGAGGATCGGTACGACGTGGCGCGCGAGTGGCTGACCGAGCGGGGGTTCCGCTCCACGCTCGAGTACGTCCGAGCGGCGGCCATCCGCGTGATCGAGGAAACAGGGCTCCTGCCGCATCTCAACCCCGGAGTCATGTCGTACGAGGAGCTCGCGCGGCTGAAGCACGTGAGCGCGTCGATGGGCCTCATGCTCGAGACCTCCTCGGCGCGCTTGTCCGAACGCGGTGGCCCGCACTTCGGCTCCGCGGACAAGGTCCCGGCCGTTCGGCTGCGGACGATCGAAGACGCCGGGCGACTGGCGATCCCGTTCACCACGGGCATCCTCGTGGGAATCGGGGAGACAGCGCGCGACCGCGCGGAGTCGCTGTTCGCGATCCGTGGCCTGCACCGGCGATACGGGCACGTGCAAGAGGTCATCGTCCAGAACTTCCTGCCGAAGCCGGGAACGGCCATGCGCGACGCGGCGCCGCCAGAACGGGAGGAGTACCTCGCTGCGGTGGCGACCACGCGCATCGTGATGGGACCTCGGATGAGCGTGCAGGCGCCTCCGAACCTCTCCGACGTGAACGGTCAGCGCCGCCTCCTCGCGGCCGGGATCGACGACTGGGGCGGGGTCTCTCCGCTGACGCCGGACCACGTGAACCCAGAACGCCCGTGGCCTGCGATCGAGGCGCTCACCGAGCGGTGCGAGGAAGCGGGTCTGCAACTACGTGAGCGGCTGACGATCCATCCCGCCTTCGCCTCGAAGCCGGATCCCTACCTCGCCGGGAAGATGCGGGCCCCGGTCGCAGCGCTGACGGACGATCGGGGGCTGGCGATCCCAGGCAAGCGCCCCGAGCCCATGTCCTGGCAGGACCCGGACGTGCAATGGAAGCCGAGGGCGACGGAGCTCACGTTCGACAAGGGCGCCGACGCCGGGCTTCGCGCCGACGCGAACGAGGTCTACGGCGACTTCGAAGCGTTACCTGTGTCGCGCGCGTGGCACCAAGAGCGCGTCGCGCCCGAGCGACTCGACCTGCAGATCCGCTCCGCGCTGCGCAGGGCGGCGCGTCACCAGACCATCGACGACGGCGACGCGCTCGCGCTGTTCCGAGCCGAAGGAGGAGCGCTCGAGACGCTCTGCGCCGTCGCCGACGACCTCCGAGGGGAGGCGGTCGGTGACGAGATCACCTACGTCGTGAACCGGAACATCAACTTCACGAACGTGTGCTACGTGGGATGCCGGTTCTGCGCGTTCGCGCAGCGGGAGGTCGATCCGGAGAGCTACACGCTCACGCTCGAGGAGGTATCGGCTCGCGTACGCGAGGCCGTCGAATGGGGCGCAACGGAGATCTGCATGCAGGGCGGGATCCATCCGGACCTGCCCGGCGAGTTCTACTTCGACCTGCTGGACGCCGTGAAGCGGGCAGCCCCCGACATCCACGTCCACGCGTTCAGTCCGATGGAGGTGCTCAACGGGGCAACGCGGCTCGGAATCTCGTTCGAGGAGTTCCTTCGGGAGTGCGTGGCGCACGGGCTCGGAACGATCCCCGGTACGGCCGCCGAGATCCTCGATGACGACGTGCGGTGGCTCCTGACGAAGGGGAAGCTCCCCGCCGACACGTGGGAGCAGATCGTTCGAACTGCGCACGCGCTCGGGGTTCGCAGCTCGTCGACGATCATGTACGGGCACGTTGATGCTCCGCCGCATTGGGTTTTCCACATCCGCCGTCTGGCCAGGATCCAACGCGACACGGGTGGTTTCACGGAGTTCGTCC
>DASUQY010000090.1:0-6201 GCA_036280315.1 Actinomycetota bacterium | reverse complement strand
TCGGCCTGCGGAGCGAGCCTGCCGGCCTCGAACGTCAGTGTCTGATTCCCGAACTGTCGGGACAGTGTGGTGGTGGCCATCGGCCATTCCTCCTTGGAGAGCTGGGTCGCGCGGCGCCACTCGCCGCACGATCATGAGGAGGCGAGCGGCCGGTTGTCAGTGGTGAACCGCCGGGGTTGTCACCGCCGCGCACGACACTCGCTTCCCTGCCGTGCTAGCTCAACACCCCATCGGAGGTTCGCGACTGAGAACCGACCGGAAGTCTGCCTCCGAGACGGTTCAGTGAGGTATCGGCATCCCTCCTACGAGAGCGGCGCCGATCCCTATCGCCTGAGTCCCAGGCGGGCCACGAGATCGCGGTACCGCTCGATGTCCTCACGCCGCAGGTATTCCAGCAGCCTGCGGCGGCGGCCGACGAGCTTCAGCAGGCCACGGCGCGACGAGTGGTCCCTCTCGTGCGCCTTCAGGTGCTCGGTGAGCGCGGAGATCCGCGTGCTCATCACGGCGATCTGCACCTCGGCGGAGCCGGTATCGGCGTCCGAGCGGCGGTGCGACTGGATGATGTCGGCTTTTTGGGTCTTCGTCAGCGTCATGACCAGCGGAAAGGCTACCAGACGGTCTCGTTCGGCCTCGCTTCGCGCCTTCGACGCAGGAGGTCTCGAGCGACGCGGGCCAGGTGCATCAACGAAGAACCGGGTGACCGGGCGACGTGATGAACGCGGGGAGCAACCGGCCGCTGATCCGTCCGGCCGGCGTGACGACGACCCTCGCGACCGCGGTGGTCGATCCCTCGTCAGAGAAGTTCGGCCACACGAAGTTCCCCCAGGCCGTAGAAGATCGGCCGCCCGCGGTACGTGTCCATCGGCTGGAGCCGGTGGGCATGGTGGCCGAAGATCACGTCGCCGGCGTCGATCATCCGACGAGCCTCATGTACCTGGTAGGAGCGCGGCACGGTGTCGAGCTCGTAGCCCCAGTGGATCGTGACGACCACGTGGTCTGCGTTGCGTTCCGCGAGCCTGATCGCGCTGAGCGCGCGTTCGAAGTCCTGACCGACCGCCGTACCGGGTTCGTTCCCCACCGCCACCTGGTCGATCGGGTCGAGGACCTCGCCGGCGCCGATCACCCCGATACGCCATCCGCCCGCCTCGACGTATCGCGGCGCGTCGGCCCGCCGCGCGTTGGGGCCGGCGCCGACCGGAACGATGCCAGCTCGCCTCATGTTGCGCATCGAGTCCATCAGCGCCTCGGGGCCTTGGTCGAACCCATGGTCATTCGCCAGGTTGGCCACGTCGACGCCGAAGCGCTTCGCGACCACGAGCGCTGCCGGGTCGCAGCGGAACACGAACTCCTTGGGGAACGGATCGACGATATCCGTCGACGGACACTCGTGGTTGATGATCGTCAGATCGTCACGCTCGAAGAGACCGCCGAGCCCCGTCCACGCAACCTCGTACCCGTTGGTCGTGAACGCCGGGATGTAGGTCGGATCGAGGCTCACGTCGCCGGTCCCGTGGATCACGATGCGACGCTTCGGCGCCGGAGTTGACGTCTTGGGCGCGGTCGTGGACGGCGACGACTTCCCCGACGCGGAAGCAGCGGCGCCCTCACCGTCACCATTCGCGTCCGCAACCGTTCGGCCGTCGTCGGCCGCGAACACACGCATCGTCATCCACCCAGCGACCGCAACGACCGTCACACCAACGACGGCGACGGAGATCGCCGGCACGCGCCGTTTGCGCCTTTGTCGATTGGTCATGGATCCGATCCTGTCACGAGGTCGACGATGTCACGGGTCCGCCGTACGTCTTCATCGATCGCTCTGACGAGGTCGTCGGGGGTCTCGAACCGCACTTCCGGCCGAAGATATGCCCAGAACTCCACCGCCATCTCTCGTCCGACGAGGTCGCCGTCGAAGTCCAATAGATAGGACTCCACGTGGAGTGATTCCGTGCCGAACGTCGGATTCGTTCCGACGTCGATAGCGGCTGTGTGGCGTTCGCCGCCGAACCCGACCGCGCCCGCGTAGACGCCCTGGCCGGGGAGCAGCAGTCGAGGCCACGTCTGTAGATTGGCCGTCGGATACCCAAGCCCGCGACCTCGACCCGCGCCGCTCACGACGGTTCCGTCAAGGACGAATCTTCGACCCAACGCGACGCGTGGCCACTCGAGGTCGCCGCGCGAGAGCGCCTCGCGGATCGACGACGACGAGATGGGGCGCTCGCCCGCCTGTTGGATCTCGACCGCGTCCGAGCGGAACCCGAATCGCTCCCCTTCCGTCGCCAACGTGGCGAAGGTGCCCAGCGCCTTGTACCCGAACGTGAAGTTCGCGCCGACGACGCATCGGACGGCATGGAGGCCGTCCCGAAGGACCTCAGACATGAAACGCTCTGCCGGCCACCGCGAGAACTCCTCGGTGAACTCGAGGACGACCAGTACGTCGATGCCGGTCTCTTGGATCAGCGCCGCCTTTCGATCGACCGTCGTGAGGAGCCTGGGGACACGGTCGGGCGTGAGGACCTCGCGAGGATGCCGATCGAACGTGACCGCGACGGCGGGCACGCCTTCGTCGCGAGCGGCCGCGACGGTGGCGGAGAGCACCGCACGGTGTCCCAGGTGAACACCATCGAAGAACCCGATCGTCGCCACCGTCGCCCGAGGTGCAATCGGGAGCGCTTCCAGGCCGAGGATCCGTTCCACCCGCCGGAGGGTAGCGACTACGCCGGCGCGAGCACGACCTCGGGGCGGGCCTTCGCGCCCTCATCGCGGTAGATGCCGACGAGCGCGGCGTCGGGTCCGAACACCGCGTACGGGCCCTCGATGCCCGCCGGCGCGAGGACGCTCCCATGTGAGGCGGCGCGCGCCTCGTCGACCTCCAGCTCGATCCGAGGAAGGTGCGCCACTGCATCCTCGACGGGGCGCGGCGGCCCGACGGCGTCGGGAGTCACGGCGTCGTCGACGGCGTACTGCCCGATCGCCGTTCGTCGCAGGCAGGTGAGGTGCGCCCCGCACCCCAGGGCGCGCCCCACGTCCGCGAGCAGGACCCGCACGTACGTCCCGCCCGAGCACGCCACGCGGAACTCGACGTCCGGGACCGTGTACGCCCGAAGTTCGAACGAGTCCACACTGATCGGCCGGGGCGCCGCCTCGAGCCGCTCACCCCGCCGAGCTGCCGAGTGCAACGTTCGGCCGCCGACCTTCACCGCCGAGTACGCCGGAGGCTGCTGCAGCGACTCGCCGACGAGCGCCGCGAACCTGCGCTCGATGTCCTCCCGCGTCACGTCGACCGGCGTCGTTCCCACCACCACCCCGTCTGCGTCGAGCGTGTCCGTCTCGACTCCGAGCCGCGCGGTCCCCTCGTACGTCTTCGACAGGTCCCCGAAGAACCGGAGCAGCCTGGTCGCGCGACCGACGCCGACGATCAGGAGTCCTGTCGCGATCGGATCGAGCGTTCCGGCGTGACCGACCTTCCGCGTACCGAGGCGGCGTCGCACGACGTCGACGACGTCGTGCGACGTCACGCCCGATGGTTTGTCGACGAGCAGAACGCCGTCGACCGCGCTCATCCCTCGGTCACGGGTTCCCCGCGGAGCGCCGCCTTCAACCGATGGATCGTCTCCGCCAGCCCATGCCTCGACGTGTACCCGGCCGCCAGCCGATGCCCGCCGCCGCCGAACGTCGAGGCGACCGTCGCCACGTCGTGGCCGCCCTTCGAACGAACGCTCACCTTGAACCGCCCGTCTCGCTGCTGTTTCAAAACGGCAGCGACATCTGCCTCTCGCGCCGTCCGCACGATGTCGATCAGATCGTCGGTCTCCGCGGCGTGAACGCCCGCGGCGGCCAGATCCGCCTGTGTCAGATAGGTCCATATCAGGTCGCCCTCGACGGTGATCCGATCGAGCGCCGTCCCCAGCAAGTGGAGGTACGCGGCCGGGTTGTCCTCGTAGAGCGCCTGTACCAGCCGCGTGTGGTCGAACCGGTACTCCCGCAGCTCCGCGGCGAGCCGCAGCGTCTCGGGCGTGACGGCTTCGTATTGAAACCTGCCGGTATCGGTGACGATCCCCGCGTACAGGCACGTCGCCGTCTCGACCGGGACGTCGCCGCCGATCTCCCGGATGAGCCGCCAGACGATCTCGCACGTCGAGCTGGCGCGCGGATCGATCAGGGGGATGGTTCCGAGCCCCTCGTTGCTCACATGATGGTCGATCCAGATCAGCGTCTCCGCGCGTGCGGCAGAACGCGCCAGCATGCCGAGGCGATCCATCGACGCGACGTCGCACGTCACCATCAAGGCCGGTTCGATGGGGAACTCGGCGGGTCGAACGAGCGCATCCGCCCCCGGGAGCACCGAGAGCCACCTCGGCGGCTCGAACGGTTCGTTCGGAAACGAGCAGATCGTTCGGGCGCCCCTCGCCCGGAGGAAGTTCGACAGGCCGAGGGTCGCGCCGAGCGCATCGGCGTCCGGATTCACGTGACAGGCGATCGCGACGGACTCGGCCTGGCCGAGCACGGTCGCGGCCTTCTCGACGAGCTCGTTCATCCCGACTCCTCGTCCGGCGGCCGCACCTGCTGGAGCAACTGCTCGATGCGGTCCGCGGTCTGGACCGACTCGTCCTCCTCGAACTCGAGGTCCGGGAGCACCTTCATCCGTACCTGATCGCCGATCACCTTCCGAAGGTGCCCGCGCGCCGAGCGCAGCGCCGCAGCGGTCGCACGCCGAGCGCGTTCGTCCCCCATCGTCGTGTAGAACACACGGGCTCGCCGAAGATCGGGCGTCACCCTCACGCCGACCACGGTGACGAAGCCGACCCGCGGGTCCTTCAGCCGCGGGATCTCTTCGGCCAGGATCTCGCGGAACTCCTCGGACACGCGGCTCGGTCGCGCTCCACCGGTCATGAGCGTCTCAGTCCTCCGGCGCGTGCAGCGTGAGCTCGGCGTCGATCATCTCCACCTCGGCCCACCGCTCGACAAGCCTCTCGACCTCGTGGAGCACCCGTTTGGCGTGGTAGCCGTCTCCCGATGCGACGGCCACGGCGAGAGCGGTTCGCTGCCACAGGTCGTGGTGGTCGACCTCGGCGACCGACACATTGAACTTCTGACGGATCGCGGACGTGAGCGTCTTCACGACGTGACGCTTCTCCTTGAGCGACGTGCAACCGGGGATCCGGAGGTCGAACCGTTCCAGCGCGACGAGCACGTCGCCTCCATTTCGGGGGGGCAACTCGCCCACCTCGCTCGTTTCCGACCCCGGGCCCGCCGGGTCACAGCTCGCGGGCGACCTCGCGGACCTCGTACGCCTCGATGATGTCGCCTTCTTTGACGTCGTTGAAGTTCTCGATCCCGATGCCGCACTCGAAGCCCTCGGACACCTCGCGCACGTCATCCTTGAAGCGCTTGAGCGATCCGACACGCCCGTCGTAGACGACGACGCCGTCGCGGACGACGCGCGCGCGCCCGTTCCGAACGATCGTGCCGCGGATCACGTAACTACCGGCGATCACGCCGACGCGGGGAACCCGGAACAAGGTGCGCACCTCTGCGGCCCCGAGCTCGGTCTCCCTCTCCTCGGGCGAGAGCATCCCCGAGAGCGCCGAGCGGATGTCGTTGATCGCGTCGTAGATCACTCGGTACAGACGAACGTCGACGCCCTCTTTCTCCGCTAGCTCGCGCGCCTGCGCGTCGGGCCGCACGTTGAACCCGACGACGATCGCGTTCGACGCCATCGCCAGCGAGATGTCGCTCTGCGCGATCGCCCCCGGTGCGCTGTGGATCACGTTCACGCGCACCTCGTCCTGCGGAAGCTTTGCGAACGCGTCCTCGAGGGCGCCCAGCGAACCCTGCACGTCGGTCTTGAGAATGATGTTGAGAACGGGCACCTCGTCGCGACGCGCCTGCGCCATGAGCTCGGTGAGCGTTGGTGGACGGGCCGAGATCTGCTCGGCCGCGCGCACCTTGGCCTCGCGCTCCTGGGTGAGATGTCGCGCCTCGCGCTCGTCTTCGACCTCGCGGACGTCGTCGCCCGCGTTCGGGGTGGCCGACCACCCCAGGATCTGCACCGGCTTGCTCGGTCCGGCCTCCTTCACCTGTTGGCCGTTCTCGTCGAGCATCGCTCGGATCTTGGCCCAACTCGTTCCGGAGACCACGGTGTCGCCGACCTCCAGCGAGCCCCTCTGCACGAGGACCGAAGCGACTGGTCCGCGGCCC
>DASUQY010000089.1:0-3500 GCA_036280315.1 Actinomycetota bacterium | reverse complement strand
CGCATCACCTCGAGGGTGAGCTCGTCGGCTGATGGCTGCGGGCGGCGAGCCCTTCTTCGCGCTCGTCGGTCCCACCGCATCCGGAAAGACCGAAGCGGCCATCTCGCTCGCCGAACGCCTCGGCGCCGAGATCGTTTCCGTGGACTCGATGCTCGTCTACCGCGGCATGGACGTGGGGACGGCGAAGCCGACGGTCGCCCAGCGCGCTCTCGTCCCGCACCACCTGATCGACGTGGCCGAGCCATCCGAGCCGTTCAGCGTCGCCAGGTACCAGGCGCTGGCGCGAGATGCCGTCGCGCGGATCCGTTCACGTCGCCGACGCGTGCTGCTCGCCGGCGGAACCGTCCTGTACTACCGCGCTGTCGTCGACGATCTGTCGTTCCCGGCGACCGATCCGATACTGCGAGGACAGCTCGAGCGGGAAGCCGAGCGCGTGGGGGCGCGGACGATGTACGAGCGGCTCGCCGCGAGCGATCCGGTCGCCGCCTCCAAGATCGAAGAGGGGAACGTCCGGCGTACCGTTCGAGCGCTGGAGGTGGCGGAGCTCACCGGCCTGCCGTTCTCGAGCTTCGCGTCCGAGTGGGAGCACTACGCGCCCGAACGGGTGCGCGCCGCGGGTGTGCAGGTGCCGCGCGACCTGCTGTGGAAGCGGATCGACGCGCGGGTGACGGGGCAGCTCGAGAACGGCGTTCTCGACGAGGTTCGTGCGCTGATCGACCGAGGTTTCGGCGGATGGCTCACCTCGTCGCAGGCCATCGGGTACGCTGAGTTCGCCCAGCACGTGACCGGCGGCATCACGCTTGACGACGCGGTCGCGGCGATCGTCAAGCGGACGAAGGGCCTTGCGCGCCGGCAGCTCGCCTTCCTTCGGAGGGATCCGAGGATCCGATGGTTCGAGGCGGGAGCCGACGGCGCGGCCCCGCTCGTCGATGACATCGCGGAGTACCTCGATGGATGAGCTGAAGATCTGGAAGTACCACGGCACCGGCAACGACTTCGTCATGCTCGCGGATCTCGAGGATGCGCGGCCGCTCGACCCCGCGCTCGTCGCTTCGCTGTGCGACCGTCACCTCGGCGTCGGCGGCGACGGCGTGATCCGCGTGACGCGCGATCGGGAAGGCAACGACTTCTTCATGGACTACCGCAACGCCGATGGCTCTCTCGCCGAGATGTGCGGCAACGGCATCCGCTGCCTCGCGGCCTTCGCCATCGACCGAGGACTCACGGACGCGGCAAACCTCACGGTGGGCACGCGCGACGGGACGAAGCACGTGTCGCTCGACGTCGACAACGGCCGCGTGAGGTCGGTCACCGTCGGGATGGGGCCCCCGGCGTTCGCGCGCGGCGACATCCCCATGGAGGGACCGGCGAGCGACACCTTCCTGACCGAGCCCTTCGAGGTCGACGGCAGGACGTTCAAGGCGAGCGCCGTATCGATGGGAAATCCGCACCTCGTGCTGTTCGTCGACGACGATCCCGACGATGTCGACGTGCGGACGATCGGACCACGCATCGAGAACGATGCACGGTTCCCGGAGAAGGCGAACGTGGAGTTCATCGCCGTTCACGACGGCGGCGTCAAGGCTCGCGTGTGGGAACGCGGCTCCGGCGAGACGATGGCGTGCGGAACGGGCGCGTGTGCGGCGCTCGTCGCGGCGAACGAAGCCGGGCTCGTCCCGGCGCGTGCGAACGTGAGGTTCCCGGGCGGGGCGCTCGTCGTCGAGCGCACCGACGTGGAGGTTCTGCTCACCGGGCCCGCGGAGTTCGTGTTCGAGGCGATGATCGCGCCCGCGTGGCTTGCCGAACGGAGCCTGCGCGCGTGAGGGTCGCTCGCCGCATCGAGTCACTCCCGCCGTACCTGTTCGCGGAGCTCGACCGGAAGCTCGCCGCGAAGCGTGCGGAAGGCATCGACGTGATCTCGCTCGGCGTCGGCGACCCGGACCTCCCCACGCCCGACCACATCGTCGAGGCGATGCGCGACGCGATCGCTGACCCGGCGACGCATCGCTACCCGAGCTACTACGGCTCGCCGGACTTCCGAGACGCCGTCGCCGCGTGGTACTCGCGGCGGTTCGGCGTCGAGCTGGACCCCGAGACGGAGGTCATGGCCCTGATCGGCTCGAAGGAGGGGATCGCCCACATCGCGTACGCCTACGTCGACCCTGGCGACGAGGCGCTGATCCCGGACCCCGGGTACCCCGTGTACGGGGTATCGACGCGGCTCGCCGGAGGAACGCCGGTTGCGTTGTCGACGTCCGCGGAGCGTGACTTCCTGCCGGATCTGTCGACCGCGAAGGTGAGCGATCGAACGAAGGCGATGTGGATGGGGTTCCCTGCCAACCCGACCGCGGCGGTCGCCGATCTGAACGCGCTCGGCGAGGCGGTCGCGTTCTGCCGTGACAACGACCTGCTCCTGCTGCATGACGCCGCGTACTGCGAGATCACGTTCGACGGCTTCGTGGCGCCGTCCGTGTTGCAGGTTTCGGGCGCCAAGGACGTGGCGCTCGAGTTCGGCTCGACGTCGAAGTCGTACAACATGACCGGTTGGCGAATCGGCTGGGCGGTCGGATCCGCCGATGCGATCAAGGCGCTCGGCGTGGTCAAGACGAACGTCGACAGCGGCCAGTTCACCGCCGTGCAGCGAGCGGCGATCGCCGCGCTCGAGGGGCCCGAGGACCATCTCGACGAGATCCGCGCGACGTACCAGCGCCGACGCGACGTGGTGGTCCAGGCCCTGAACGGGCTCGGATGGTCGCTCAAGCCGCCGCTCGGCTCCTGCTACGTGTGGGCGCCGGTCCCCGACGGCGACACCTCGACATCGTTCGCGAATCGGCTGCTCGATCGGGCGGGCGTGTTCGTCGCGCCGGGGAACGGGTACGGCGAGCGCGGCGAGGGCTACGTGCGGTTCTCGCTCACGGTTCCCGACGACCGGCTGTCCGAGGCGATGGACCGCATCGCAACGGTGCTGTCATGAGCGACGACGGTCGCGGGAGGGCGCGCGGCGTTCATCAAGCGACGACGCTCGAGTCGCCGCTCGCTGCGACGTGGCGTCCGCGCGTTCCCGAGAAGGCCGTGCTCGTGGGGATCGGCCGCGGTATCGATGAGTCAGACCTCGACGAGCTCGCCGCGCTGGCCGATAGCGCCGGTGCGACGACCGTCGCGCGCGTGGTGCAGACTCGACAGGAGCCGAACCCCGCGACGTTCATCGGCAAGGGCAAGCTAGAGGATGTCCATCGAGCCGTCCACGGAACAGGCGCGCAAGCCGTGATCCTCGACGACGAGCTGTCGCCCGGTCAGCTGCGGAACCTCGAGGAACGCCTGAAAGTCAAGGTGATCGACCGTACCGCGCTGATCCTCGACATCTTCGCGTTGCATGCGCGTAGTCGCGAGGGCAAGGCGCAGGTGGAGCTGGCACAGCTCAACTACCTGTTGCCGCGACTGCGCGGATGGGGCGAAGCGATGAGCCGCCTCGGCGCCGGCATCGGCACGCGCGGTCCGGG
>DASUQY010000088.1:0-2476 GCA_036280315.1 Actinomycetota bacterium | reverse complement strand
AGTTCAGCGAGTTCCCCATCACCGTGAACTACAACGCGTTCTACCCGCTGCCGGAGTCGTTCTTCGACGACCCCGAGGCGTTCAACGAGGCGCCGGTAGGCAACGGGCCATACATGATGGACGGCACGTGGGAGCACGACGTCGGCATCAACGTCGTGCGGTACGAGGACTACGGCGGAACGCCGGGGAACGCCGACGCCGTCGAGTTCCGCGTCTACGCGGATCTCGCCGTGTCGTACCGGGACGTCCAGGCGGGGAACCTCGACATCGGCGACGTCCCCGACGACCAGATCGCAAACGCGGAGACGGAGTTCGGCGACCGCTACATCACGGCGGAAAGCTCGTCGTTCTCGTACATCGGGTTCCCGCTCGAGACGGAGCCGTACGACAATCCCGACATCCGCAAGGCGTTGTCGATGGCGATCGACCGTGAGGCCATCATCTCGGCGATCTTCTTCGACACGCTGACGCCGGCCGACGACATGGTGTCGCCGGTTGTCCAGGGGTACCGTGAAGGTGCGTGCGGCGAGGCGTGTACGTTCGACCCCGAGGCCGCCAAGCAGCTCTACGATCAGGCCGGTGGGATCGACGGCACGGTAAGGATCTGGTTCAACAACGACGGCGGCCACGAGGGATGGATCGAGGCCGTCTCGAACCAGTGGCGCCAGACCCTCGGCATCGAGGACATCGAGTTCGAGTCGATGCCATTCGCGAGGTATCTGGGGCTAATGGACGAGGAGATCGACGACGACCCGAGCACTGAGGGCGTGGACGGGCCGTGGCGCCTCGGCTGGGTGATGGACTACCCGAGCATGCAGAACTACCTGGAGAACCTCCACGGCACCGGAGCCGGGTCGAACTACTCGACGTACTCCAACCCGGAGGTGGACGACCTGCTCGCGCAGGGCAAGTCGGCAGGCTCGGGCGAGGAGGCGATCTCCTTCTACCAGCAGGCCGACGACATGATCATCGAGGACCTGCCGATCATCCCGCTGTGGTACGGCCAGGTGCAGCAGGTCACGTCGGAGCGCGTCTCGAACGTCGTGTACGACAAGTTCACGTTCGTCGACCCCGCCACCGTTGAGGTGGTCGCCGAGTAGCAGACGGAGCGAACAAGGCAGTACGATAGTTGGAGCGGCCGAGCGATCGGCCGCTCCAACCACGTAACCAACGACCGAGGTTGTGAACGATGGGGCGCTATGTAGCTCGACGGCTGCTGCAGGCGATCCCCGTGTTCTTCGGCGCGACGTTCATCGTCTTCGCGATGGTGTACCTCATCCCGGGCGACCCGATCCGCGCCCTGAACGGAGAGCGACCGATATCGGAGAGCGCGCAGGCCGTTCTGCGCGACCGCTACCACCTGGACGACCCCCTCGTCGTCCAGTACGCCAAGTACGTCGGCGGACTCCTGACGGGCGATTTCGGCGAGACGTTCCGCGGCCAGCCGGTTTCGGACATCATCAAGGACAAGTTCCCGGTCACGGTGAAGCTCGCGTTCGCCGCGTTCATCTTCGAGGCCGTCCTGGGGCTGATCGCGGGGATCCTCGCCGGACTGCGGCGAGGTTCGTTCATGGACAACCTGGTCCTCGTCTCGACGACCTTCATCGTGGCCATCCCGGTGTTCGTACTGGGGTTCGTCGCGCAGCTCGTCCTCGGCGTTCAGCTCGGGTGGTTCCCCATCGCCGGCATCCAGGAGGGCTGGTACAGCTACATACTCCCGGCGATGGTCCTCGGCTCGCTGTCGCTCGTGTACATCGCGCGGCTGACGCGGACGAGCTTGGTCGAGAATCTTCGCTCCGACTACATCAGGACGGCGGAGGCGAAGGGTCTGCCGAAACGCCGCGTGGTGGGACGTCACGCGCTGCGCAACTCGCTGATCCCGGTCGTGACGTTCCTCGGCATCGACCTCGGGACGTTGATGGCTGGCGCCATCATCACCGAGGGCATCTTCAACATCCCCGGCGTCGGACGTGAGGTGTTCCTCGCGGTCCAGAGTCAGGAGTACGCGGTGGTCGTGGGGATCGTCACGGCCGGCATTCTGGTCTTCATCGTCATGAACCTGGTCGTCGATCTCTTCTACGCGGTGCTCGACCCGAGGATCCGTTATGAGTGAAAAGCGGCCGGCGGGCGGCGCCGACACCCTCGAGCCCGATGACGAGGAGGCGGCGCGACAGGAGGATCAGCTCCTCCATGCTGCGTCGACGCAACCCGCAGCAGGCGCGCTCTCCGCCGCAACCGCGGCCGAAGGGGGCGTCTCCGAATACCAGGCCAGCCTGTGGGGCGACGCCTGGCGGCAGTTGCGTCGCAAGCCGTTGTTCCTGATCGCAGCCGGCCTGCTCGTTCTCTTCGTCGCGATCGCCCTCGCGCCCAGTGTGTTCGCCGGGATATGCAATTCGTGCGCGGAGTTCGCCAATCAAGATTATCCACGTACGCCCCCGGCCGATTACGCCGATCTCTCGCGAAGTGTCGAGACGCC
>DASUQY010000087.1:0-5788 GCA_036280315.1 Actinomycetota bacterium | reverse complement strand
CCGCGTCTCGACGTGCTCACCGCGATCGAACGGTCGCGCAAGACCGTTCACGCGCAGGTCGCGTTCGTCGACGTGCCGGGCGGAACGTCGAGCGCACAGGGCATCGCGAAGCTGCGTGAAGCCGACGCGCTCGCCATCGTGGTGCGTTCGTTCGGACCAGACACGTCACCCGCAGCGGAGCTCGAGGAGGTCCGCGCCGATCTTTTGCTCGCCGACCAGGTGATCGTCGAATCGGCGCTCGAGCGAGCGAGGAAGAGCGCGCGTCGTCAGGCGGCCGAGGTCGACGCGATCGAGAGAGCGAACGCTGCGCTCGCGGCCGAGACGCCGTTGCGCGCCGCCGGTTTGTCGACCGACGAGGTTCATCTCCTCAGGGCCCTCGCTCCGCTCACGTTGAAGCCCGAGGTGGTGGTGGCGAACCTTGAAGAAGGGACGGACGTCCCGCCCGATCTGCCGGACAGCGCCGTGGGCGTGTACGCGTCGATCGAGGCCGAGACGGCGGAGATGGATCCGGGTGAGGCGCGGGTACTGCTCGACGAGTTCGGCGTTCACGAGCCGGGTCTCGACAAGGTCATCCGGGCGGGATACGGCGCCCTCGACCTCATCACGTTCCTCACGACGGGGGAGGATGAGACGCGGGCCTGGGAGGTCCGGCGCGGCGCCAAGGCGCCCGAGGCCGCCGGCGTGATCCACACGGACCTGGAACGCGGATTCATCCGCGCCGAGGTGATCGGCTACGACGACCTCGTCGCGGCCGGGTCGATGGACGCCGCGAAGGCAAAGGGCCTCGTTCGGGTGGAGGGCAAGGAGTACGTAGTCCGCGAGGGCGACGTCCTCCACGTCCGCTTCGCCGTCTAGCCCGTAGCCAGATTTCACGCTCGTAATGTCGAGCTAAACAGTGCTATCGTCGGGGCCTTCCATGGCAGAGGGCTACCGAATCGGCGAGGCGGCGGCAATGCTCAGCGTTCGCGTCGAGACGCTGCGGCGGTGGGAGCGCGAGGGAAAGCTGACCACCACGCGCACGGCCGGCGGGCAGCGCCTCGTGCCGGCGAGCGAGGTCGCCCGACTCCTTTCAACCCGGCGGGAACGTCCTCGTGTCACCTCGGCGAGTGTTCGGAACCGGTTCCCCGGCGTCGTGACCGAGGTCAAGCGCGACGGCCTGGCCGCAACTGTCGAGATCCTGGCGGGCCCGCATCGGGTTCTCGCGTTCGTGACGCGCGAGGCTGTCGATGAGATGGGCCTCGAACCGGGCATGCGCGCGGTGGCGACGGTGAAGGCGACCAACGTCATGGTTGAGGTCGACGAGTGAGTCGCCGCGCGCTGGTCCTCGCGCTCGCCGTCTCGCTCGCCGCCGTTGCCTGCGAAGGAAGCGCTTCGAGCGATGACGATCGCGAGCTGACCGTCGCCGCTGCGGCATCGCTCACCGCGGCCTTCACCGTGATCGGCGCCGATTTCCAGGAAGAGACCGGTGTCGCGGTGGTGTTCACGTTCGGTCCGTCCGACGGACTCGCCACGCAGATCGTCGAGGGCGCTCCCGTCGACGTGTTCGCGTCGGCGAGCCCCGCGTGGATGGACGCGATCAGCGAACGCGGCCCCGGAGTGAGGAGACGAACGAACTTCGCGCGGAACCGCCTTGCCGTCATCGTGCCGACCGACAACCCGGCGGACATCCATGAACTCGACGACCTCGCAACCGACGGAGTGCAGCTCGTGCTGGCGGCCCAAGGCGTTCCCGCGGGCGACTACGCGCGCGAGATCCTGGCAAACGCGGGCATCGCCGATGCGGCGCTGGCGAACGTCGTTTCGAACGAGGAGGACGTCGCAGCCGTCGTCACCAAGGTGCTGACCGGCGAGGCCGATGCCGGGATCGCGTACGTCACCGACGTGACGGCCGAGGTTGCCGGCCGGATCTCCGTCGTCGAGATCCCCGACGACGTCAACGTGATCGCGACGTATCCGATCGCGGTAATCGCCGACTCCGGTCGGCCGGACGTCGCGCGCGAGTTCGTCGAGTTCGTGCTCGGACCGGGGCAAGGCGTGCTCGCCGACCATGGCTTCCTCCCGGCCAAGTAGCCGCACGCCCGCGGCGTGGATCCCGCTCGCCGCCATCGGGATCGCCCTCGTCGCGCTTCCGATGATCGGCCTGCTGCTCCGAGCGCCGTGGTCGCGCATCGGCGAGGTGCTTGGCGGCGACGCCGCCCTCACGGCGCTCCGGCTGTCGCTCGTCGTCGCCACGGCTGCTTCGGTCCTCTCGCTCGTGACCGGGTTCCCGTTGGCGTGGCTGCTTGCGCGTCGGGGGTTTGCCGGGAAGACGCTGGTTCGCGCGCTCGTCGTGATGCCCCTGGTGATGCCGCCCGTCGTCGCCGGCGTCGGGCTGCTCGCGGCGTTCGGCCGGCGCGGCGTTGTTGGGTCGGTCCTCGACGAGTGGTTCGGATTTCAGCTGACGTTCACGACGGGGGCGGCGGTACTCGCGGCGTGGTTCGTCTCGTTCCCACTGGCAGTGCTCGCGCTCGAAGCGGGCCTGCGCGGCCTGGACGAACGGCTCGAGGACGCCGCGTCGACGCTCGGCGCGTCGCGCGGATACGTGCTTCGCCGGATCACGCTTCCACTCCTCGCGCCGCAGATCGCGGCGGCGGCCGTGTTGTCGTGGGCGCGAGCGCTGGGAGAGTTCGGCGCCACGATCACCTTCGCCGGGAACCTCCGCGGGCGAACGCAGACGCTTCCGCTTGCGGTGTTCGAACGGCTCCAGACCGACCCCGATGCCGCGTTCGGGCTCTCGCTCCTGCTCATCGCCGTCGCGTTCGTCGTGATCTTCGGGCTGCGCGGACGGTTTCTGCGATGAACCTCGTGGCGCGCCCGTGAGTATCACGGTCGACGTGGTCTCTCGACGAGACTCGTTCGACGTCGAAGCGGCATTCGAGGCTGCTGCGGGCGAGACCGTCGCCCTGCTCGGCCCGAACGGTTCCGGCAAGTCGACGCTGGTCGCGACGATCGCCGGTCTCCTCCCGCCGGTCCGCGGCCGGATCGAGCTCGAGGGCAGCCTGCTCGACGACGCGCGTTCGGGTACTCACGTCTCCTCCGACCGACGACCGGTCGGCGTCGTCTTCCAGGACCTCCTGCTGTTCCCGCACCTGTCGGCGCTCGAGAACGTCGCGTTCCCCCTTCGCGCCCGAGGGGTCGCTCGCTCCGAAGCACATAGGCGCGCGCTTGGACTCCTCGGGCGCTTCGACGTGGACCAGCGTGCGCACGCACGTCCATCGGAGTTATCCGGCGGGGAAGCGCAGCGCGTTGCGCTGGCTCGCGCGCTGATCGCGGAGCCGAAGCTTCTGCTCCTCGACGAGCCGCTCTCCGCGCTCGACGTCGGCGCGCGAACACGGATCCGCGACCTGCTCCGCGAGGAGCTCCGTCGCTTCCCCGGCGTCCGCATCATCGTGACGCACGACCCCGTGGAGGCGACGACCCTCGCCGATCGGCTCGTGCTCCTCGAAGGCGGACGAATCACGGACGTGGGGACGCCGGACGAGATCCGGACGAGGCCCCGAACCCGGTACGCGGCGGATCTTGTCGGCGTCAACGCGTTCCAGGGCCCACTTGACCGACTCGAGGACGGGTCGGGCGCGATCGTCACCGACGGCGGCCGGATCATCGTTGCCTGGCCCGAGTGGTACGAGCGCGGTGACGTGATCGGCGTGCTCCGACCTCCCGACGTCACCCTGTCGATCGAGCTTCCTATGGGCTCGGCGCGAAACGTGCTGCGCGGCGTGGTTCGTTCGGTCGTCATCGACGGCCAACGGGCACGGGTGCGGCTGGCAACGTCGCCCGAGCTGATCGCGGAGATCACCGCGGGATCGGTCGAGCGCCTCGGACTCCGCGACGGAGTCGAGACATGGGCGTCGTTCAAGGCCGTGGAGGTCGACGTTCTTCCGCTCTGAGACGCGGACCACCGCATGTCCACGGCGTCTCGTCGTCAACCGCTCGCCGAACCGTCCCCCTGCTCGCTCCACCAGTCGTCGAGAAGCCGGTATGCCTCGTCCTCGTCGACCGGTCCACGTTCGAGCCGCAGCTCCATCAGGAAGTCCAGCGCGTTTCCGACGGCGGGTCCCGGCCCGATGCCGAGATGGTTCATGACCTGGTCGCCGTTCAGGGGTGAGCGCATCGACTCGAGGTTCTCCTCTTCGGCTAGGCGCGCGATGCGGTCTTCGAGGTCGTCCTGCAGTGCCTCGAGTTTTTTCGCCTTGAACCGGTTCTGCGTCGTGCAGTCGGCGCGTGTCAGCTGGTTCAGCCGATCAAGGAGCGGACCTGCGTCGCGCACATATCGGCGGACCGCGCTGTCGGTCCATTCGCTGTAGCCGTGGAACCGCAAATGCATCTCGACCAGCCGTGACACGTCGTCGACGACATGCGTCGGATAGCGGAGCGCGGTGAGCCGGTCTCGCGCCATGCGAGCGCCGACCACCTCGTGGTGGTGGAACGAGACGCCTTCGGGTGTGATCTGTCGCGTCTTCGGCTTTCCGACGTCGTGCAGCAGGGCGGCAAGGCGGAGCGTCAGGTCCGGCTCGACGCGTTCGACGACGGCGTACGTGTGATGCAGCACGTCCTTGTGGCGTTGGACCGGGTCTTGCTCGAGCCGGAGCGCCGGAAGCTCCGGGACGAACTCGTCTGCCAGACTCGTGTCGACGATCAGCTCGAGTCCCTTCGGGGGCTTCTCGCCGAGCAGCAGCTTCGACAGCTCGTCGGAGATCCGCTCGGCCGAGACGATCCCCAACCGTGTTCGCAGCCGGGAGATCGAATCGACCACGCGCGGCGCCGGGACGAACTCGAGCTGCGAGGCGAACCGCGCCGCCCGAAGCATCCGCAGCGGGTCGTCGCTGAAGGAGATGTCGGGGTCGAGCGGCGTGTCGAGCCTGTGCGCGGCGAGATCCTTCACGCCGCCGAACGGGTCGACGAACTCACCGTCGGGGAGCCGAACGGCCATCGCGTTCACGGTGAAATCACGGCGCGACAGGTCCGTCTCGATGTCTTTGCCGAACGTGACCGCGGGCTTGCGGTGTTCCTCCGCGTAGACCTCCTGGCGGAAGGTCGTCACTTCGACGACACGATCGCCGCGGCGAGCCGCGATCGTCCCGTACTTGACGCCGACGAGGCGAACGTTTCGCTCGGCCCAGTCACGGAGGAGCCGAGTGGTCTCACGCGGCAAGGCATCGGTGGCGAAGTCCAGATCCGCGTCCTCGCGTACGCGATCGAGCAACAGGTCCCGGACGATGCCGCCGACCAGATACAGCTCGTGCCCGGCGAGCCGAAAGCGCTCGCCCATCTCCTTGGCCAGGGCTGGAACCTGCACGACGGCGCCGCCCGGTCGCGACGGGTCGGCCATGTCGGCCAGGATACCCCTGCTCACCGTCCCGATTCCGTCGTGGGATAGCGTGCGCGCGTGCTGCTCGAGGGACTGGGGTTCGTGTGGGCGATGCCGAACACGTTGCTCGGTCTCGTGGTCGGCGCACTCACGTTCCAGACGCCTCGGATCCACGGCGGTGCGATCGTGTTCGACCGTGAACCGCGCGGAGTGACGTGGCTGCTGCGAGCAATGAACCGCACGGCGATGACGCTTGGGTTCGTGATCGTTTCAGCAGCGCCGGTTGAGGGACGCCTGCTCGCGCACGAGCGGCACCACGTCCGGCAGTCGATGCTCTGGGGGCCGCTGTTCGTTCCGGTGTACCTGGCGCTGGCGATCCCGTTCGGCTATCGGCGACATCCGATGGAACGCGCCGCTCGCCGCGCGGCCGGCGAGATC
>DASUQY010000086.1:0-6432 GCA_036280315.1 Actinomycetota bacterium | reverse complement strand
GAAGGCGGCGACGCTTCGGTCCCAGGCGTGAGTCCCGTCGATCCGGTTCGGGTCTCCGGGCCGCGGGAGCACGCCACGGCGACCGCGGCGACGAGGAGCAGCGCGAGAACTCGAGCGGCAGGATTTGGGGGCATCGCCCAGAGTGTGCCATCCACTCCCGGGAGACAGCCTCGATCCTGGGCCGGTTCCGAGCACGCTCCTCGGAAGCGCCAGTTCTGCGGTTCCTACGCGACGCTAATTAGCGTTGCGTAGTATCATTTCACCGTGCCTATCACTACCGACCTCGACATCCCGGCCCTGGCAGCTCGGCTTCGCCTGGGTGTCACCCGGCTCGCCCGACGCCTGCGGCAGGAGGCGGGGGCCGGCATCACCCCTTCGATGCTCTCGGCGCTCTCGACGCTGGACCGGCGAGGGCCGCTCACCATGCGCGATCTCTGCGCCGCTGAGAAAGTCCAGCCGCCCACGATGACGCGGATCGTGGCTGCGCTCGTCGAGGCAGACCTCGCCGCCCGCAATCCGGATCCGAGTGACGGGCGTGTGGCGTGGGTTCGCCTCACGCCGGCGGGGCGGAAGCTGATCGACCGCGTCCGCCGCCGCAAGGACGAGTATCTCGCGAGGGCGATGCGAGACCTCGGGCCCCACGAACTTGCGGCGCTGGAGGACGCGGCGGCGATCCTCGAGCGGATCACGGGGGGTCAGGTTTGACCCGCGTCGGCCTGACCGTCCACCGAACGTTCCATTCGATGCGGCACTCGCGGAACTTCCGCATGTTCTTCATCGGGCAGGCCATCTCGGTCACCGGAACGTGGATGCAGATGGTGGCGACTGCGTGGCTTGTGCTGCAACTCACCGGAAGCGGGGTCGCGCTCGGAGTCGAGACGGCATTGGCCTTCGGACCCATCCTGTTCCTCGGCGCGTGGGGCGGCATGGTCGCCGACCGACACGACAAGCGAAGGATCCTCATCGTCACGCAAACGGCGTTCGGCCTGCTCGCGCTCACCCTCTTCGTGCTCGTGGCGACCGACGTCGTCGAGCTGTGGCTGGTGTTCGCCGTTGCGCTCGGGCAGGGCATCATCACGTCGATCGACATGCCGACGCGACAGAGCTTCGTCGCCGAGATGGTCGAGCAGCGCGACCTGACGAACGCCGTCAGCCTGAACAGCGCGGTCTTCACCGGGACGCGCATCGTGGGACCGGCCCTCGCCGGCGTGCTGATCGCCGGCGTGGGGATGGAGTGGTGCTTCCTGCTGAACGGCGTGTCGTATCTCGGCGCCATCGGCGCGCTCTCGCTGATGCGCCGCGCAGAGCTCCGCCCCCAGCGTGCGCCGCGTGCCGCGCGCGCCATACGCGACGGACTGCGCTACGTGTGGCGGACGCGCGAGCTGCGACGGCCGCTCGTCCTCATGTCGGTCCTCTATCTCTTCTCGTTCAACTTTTCGGTCCTGTTCCCGCTGTTCGCGGAGCGCTCGCTCGGCGGCGACGCCGGAACGCTCGGCACGCTGTTCTCGTTGATGGGCGTCGGATCGTTCGTGGCCGCACTCGTTCTCGCCGGACGCGCGAACGCGAACGAGCGCAGGTTGGCCGTCGCCGCGTCGGCCGTCGGTCTGATCACCCTCGTCGTCGCGTTCGCGCCCACCGCGCAGTCGGCGTTCGTGGCGATGGTTGCCCTCGGCGCAGCGACGATCGTGTTCCTGATCACGGCGAACTCGACGCTCCAGCTCACCGCGCCACCGGAGATGCGCGGGCGCGTGATGGCGCTTTACGGCATCGTCTTCCTCGGCTCCACGCCGATCGGCGGTCCCATCGCCGGGTGGGTCGGTGAGCATCTCGGGCCGCGGGCTGGTCTCGCCGGCGGCGGCCTCATCGCGGTCGTCACGGGCGCACTCGGGTTGTGGCTCCTCTCACGGCGCGAGCGCGGTGCGTCACGGGTAGCGGAGGAGATCGATCAGCCAAGCTCGCGGTCGATCCGCCAGCCGGCGTCCGTTGCTCCGCGGGAGACCTCGACGACTGTGCCATCGGCGAGCGCCAGTCGGTAGCGCATCCGCCGCTCGCCGTCTCGCTCGTCGAGCCACCGGCGTTCGACCGTGACCGGCTCCTCGGCGCCACCCCACTCGACGGTGCGCGGCTCCTCTTCGGCGCGACCACCCTCGTAGAAGCGGATCCTGAGCTCGGGGACGCGTCCGATCCACAGCGGCAGGACGGGGGACCACAGGATGAACAGGATTCCGACGATCGCGACCGTCCACGCCTCGCCGAGCGCCGGTAGCAGCGGGATCGCCAGGAACGCGGCGATGACGCGCGATGCGTTGTATGCGACGTCGTACACAGCGAACACGCGTCCGCGGTAGCCGTCGGGGAGAGCCTCCTGAACGAGCGTGTCCACGGGGATCTTCTTCCACGCGAACGTCACGCCGACCGCTGCGCTTGCGAGCAGCACGCTCCACTCGTTGATCGACGTCGAGACGGCGAGGAGCGACACTCCACCGAGGAAGAACGCGATGGCGACGATGCGCTCCTTCGTCAAGCGCTCCTCGAGCTTCCCGACCGTGGCGATGCCGATCAGCACGCCGACGCCTCCGGCGCCGACGAGGTTCGAGAACGACGCCACGCCCTGTTCGAACCGGTCACGGAAGACGAACAGCGAAAGCACCAGCACAAGTCCTTGGCCCATCTGGTCGAGCGTGATCGATGTGATCGGCCCGAGCGCCCTCGGCGTGCGCGCCAGCCGCCCGATGCCGTCCCTGAACTCCCGCACGACTCGGCGGAGCTCGTCGGAAACGGCAATCTCAGGAAGCGTGTGTGGGCGGAGCGGCGTAGAGATCCGCGCGGCGATCAGTGATGCGACGACCCATTCAGCTCCCGCCAGCGCGATCGCGACGCCCCTTCCGATGGCGCCCTCGCCGAGGAGGTCGACGACCCAACCGCCGGCGAACACTCCCGCCAGAAGTGCAACGGTTCCCCCGACGATCGAGATCGAGTTCGCGATGAGCAGATCCTCCGTCGGCACGACCCGAGGAATGACCGCCACAGCGGTCGCGAGGTAGAAGCGGTTCACCGAAAGCACCCACAAGACGCCGAGATAGAACGGGAGCGCCGCCGTCTCCGGGTTGAACAACGCGAGCCACACGAGCGCGGTTCGTAGGAGCGGTGCCACGACAAGGATGCGTCGTCTCGACCACCGATCGATGAACACACCGGTGAACGGCCCCACCACGGAGAAGGGCAGCAAGATGACGAGCGTCGCGACGGCGAACCCGACGGTGGTGCTCTGCTCCTCCGGCGAGAACACGATCGATGCGATGAGCGCGGCCTGAAACAGGCCGTCGGCCGACTGCGAAACCAGACGGATCGCGAACAGCCGCCGGAAGTCGGCGCTCTGGAGCGCGTCGCGGGCACGTGCGATCGTGCCCATCACGGGGGTACCGGCTGAGGCGCTACGCTTCGACGCTCTCGCTGTCGAAGAACGCCGTCCAGTCAGCCGACGCGCTCTGGCCGTTCCCCAGGATGAACTCCTCGACCATCTCCCGCGCGGCGTCGTCGCTGAACTGGACCGGCGGCGACTTCATGAAGTACGCGCTGGGCCCGATCAGCGGACCGGCGACGCCACGATCGAGGGCGAGCTTCGCGCAGCGGATGGCGTCGATCACGATGCCGGCGGAGTTGGGGCTGTCCCACACCTCGAGCTTGAGCTCGATGTTCAGCGGCACGTCGCCGAACGCCTGGCCCTCCAGACGGATCTGCGCCCACTTTCTGTCCTCGAGCCACGGCACGTGGTCCGACGGGCCGATGTGGATGTCGTGCTTGTCGAGCTGCTTGCGCATTTGCGACTGCACCGACTGGGTCTTCGACAGCTTCTTCGATACCAGCCGTTCGCGCTCGAGCATGTTCATGAAGTCCATGTTGCCGCCGAAGTTGAGCTGGTAGGTCCGGTTCAGCTTCACACCGCGGTCCTCGAACAGCTTGGTCAGAACGCGGTGGACGATCGTCGCGCCGACCTGGCTCTTGATGTCGTCGCCGACGATGGGAAGGCCTGCGGTCACGAACCGCTGCGCCCATGTTCGGTCGGATGCGATGAACACGGGAAGGCAGTTCACGAAGGCGACGCCCGCGTCGAGCGCGGCCTGCGCGTAGTGCTTGGCCGCCTCCTCGGAGCCGACCGGCAGGTAGCTCACGACGACGTCGGCCTCGGCGTGTCGGAGCGCGTTCGCGATGTCGACCGGAGCAGCGTCGGACTCCTCGATCGTCTCGCGGTAGTAGCGGCCGAGCCCGTCGAGAGTCGGCCCGCGCTGAACGGTCACGCCCGTGGGCGGGACGTCGGCGAAGCGGATCGTGTTGTTCGGCTCGGAGTAGATGGCCTCGGAGACGTCGCGGCCGACCTTCTTCCCGTCCACGTCGAACGCCGCGACGACCTCCACGCCACCGACTTGGTATCCGCCGAGGTCCACGTGCATCAGGCCGGGGACCGCGGAGTCGGGCTCGGCGTCCTTGTAATAGTGGATCCCCTGGACGAGCGACGAGGCGCAGTTGCCCACGCCGACGATGGCCAGCCTGACCGTGCTCATGTCGTGCGCTCCTTCCGTCGAGCCGTGCGGGTGGAACGGCGCTTCGTTCGCCCCGTGGTCGTTTCGGTCGCTCGGCGTTCGGCCGCGATGAGACCGTTCAGCCAGGCGATGTCCTGTTCGGTCGTCTCGCGCCCGTGCTGCACGAGCGACAGGGTGTACGTGTCGCGCTGCGTCGGGAGCGACGCCGTGATCGCGTCGAGGCGCTCCTCGAGGAACGCGCGGCGGCGTTCGAGCAGCCGGATGCGGGAGTCCGGAGCGAGGTACTTGAAGAACGCGAGGCGTACACGGAACCGGTTGTCCTCCCCGGTCGCATCCGAACCGGCCTCCTCGAGGAGCCGGCGAAACATCGTCTCGCCCAGCTGGGTGATGCGGTAGACGTTCTTCCGGCGCCCGACCTCCTGGACGTCGAAGACCTGCTCGACGGCGCCCTGGCGCTCGAGGCGCTTGAGCGAGGGGTACAGCGAGCCGTACGAGACACGCCAGAACCCCCCGAGCGTGTCGGTGAGGCGTTTCGAGAGCTGGTAGCCGTGCATCGATCGCTCCTTGAGGAGTCCTAGGATCGCCAGCTCCAGCACGTCGGATGACCTCCCCTGCGAACGGCGGGATTCGCTGCCGCCGTTGCGATTCGATATATCGGTTCTGTATATCGGTCCGATATATCTACCCTTGATCCGCCGGATCGTCAAACGCGCTAGGCGACCGGCACGCCGCTGGTTCCCCGTGGGACGGGGGCGGGGTGACGGCCGGCGGCGATCGAGAACGCGGCGGCGGCAATCCCGAGCACACCGCACGCCGCCCACGGCAGCGCCTCGTTCACCGAGTAGGCGTACGTGCCGAGCACCGGCCCGATGATCCACGCGAGACCGAACATCGAGCCGAACGCGGATTGGTACCGGCCCCGGGCATGCACCGGCGCGCGATCGGCGACGATGGCCGACGCGACGGGTGACTCGATCATCTCGCCCACGGTCCACAGCACGACCATGGCGACGAGCAGCGGCAGCGTGTCCGCGAACAGCAGCGTGGCGAATGCCACCCCGATCAGCAACTGGCCGAGGGCCACGACGTGGAACCGATCGTGTCGTTGTGTCCACGAGATGACCGGTAACTCGAACAGGACGATGATGACCCCGTTCAGCGACTGCAACAGCCCGTAGGTCGACGGCGAGAACCCGGCCTCGCGGATGTGGAGCGGGAGCGTCGACACGTTCTGCGAGTACACGGCCGCGGTGACGAGCACGGCAGCTAGGAACAGCAGGAACCCTCGGTCCGCGAGGATCGATGCGCGAGCGCTCGTCAGGTGCGTCTCCTCGTGCCGTTTCGTTCGCGTTCCGTGCGGCAGCAGGGCGAGCGAGATCACGCCGAACGCGATCGACGTCGCGGCGTCGCCCACGAACACCAGGTCGAACGAGCGCTCCGCGAGAAGACCGCCGATGGCGAGACCGCCGGCCCAGCCGACGTTGATCGCCAGCCGAAAGAAGGTGAACGCCGTCACGCGCTGTTCGCTCGGCACGAGATCGGCGATCAGCGCACCGGCCGCGGGGCGATGCAGCTCCCCCATCGTGCCGATCGCGCACATCAGCACGACGATCAGCGCGAGCGACTCCGCCTGCCACAGCGCGAGCGTGAGCGCTCCCGTCGAAAACATCGACAGCGCGATCGCGTTGCGGCGGCCGATCCGATCGGCGAGCAGACCGCCGACGATCTGCGAGATGAGCCCGCCGAACCCGTATGCGCCGATCGCGAGACCGGCCTGTGGCGCGGAGAACCCGTTCTCCGTCAGGTACAGCGTGATGAACGGAAGGACGAACGTTCCGAGCCGGTTGACGAGCGTCCCGGCGAACAGCACCCACGCCGAGCGCGGCAACGC
>DASUQY010000085.1:0-4124 GCA_036280315.1 Actinomycetota bacterium | reverse complement strand
TGTTCGGTTTGTTCCCCGGCGCGAACGGCGTCAGCGTCGGTGTCGACCTCGGCGAGCAGCGGCCGCTGACGCGAACGCCGGACCGACTGCCGACCGACATCAAGCACTGCTACCGCTGCGCGCTGGACGCATGGAACGAGGGCGCGATGGACGGGTTCGCCACGATCAGCGAGGCCGCGGACCAATACGCGTACACGCAGCAGCTGCCCGAGGATCTCCCCAACTACTGGCATTGGGCGAACGAATACGTCCTCGGCGATAACTTCTTCGCCAGCGCGCACGGCCCCTCGTTCCCGAACCACCTGTACACGATCGCCGCGCAGTCAGGCGGCGCGCACGAGAATCCCGGGCAGAACCAGGTGCTGCTACGCGAGCGACACCGCAGGACGGGCCTGTTCAAGTCGTGGGGATGCGACGCGCTCGACACGTCCTACGTGAACATCGTCGACAGCGAGGGCGTCGAGAAACGGGTGCCCCCCTGCTTCGACTTCCTGACGGAGGGGGACCTGTTGTCCGACGCCGGGATCCCGTGGGCCTACTACGCGGCGACGCAGTACCAGAACGGCTACGTCTGGTCGGCGTACGACGCAGTTCGCCACATCCGGGAGGACGAGAAGTACTGGGCCGAACACATCTTTCCGGTCGACCGGTTCGCACGGCACGCGCGGGAGGGATTGCTCCCGCCGGTGACGTGGGTGACGCCGCGGTTCGAGGTGTCCGAGCACCCCGAGTACAGCATGTGCCACGGCGAGAACTGGACGACGAGGATCGTGAACGCCGTCATGGAGAGCCCGGACTGGGAGAACACCGCCATCTTCATCACCTGGGACGACTACGGCGGTTTCTACGACCACGTCCCGCCACCGCAGGTCGACGACTTCGGGTTCGGGATCCGCGTGCCGCTGCTCATGATCTCGCCCTACGCGAAGAGCGGATTCGTGTCCCACGAGCTCGGCGAGTTCTCGAGCGTTCTCCGGTTCATGGAGGACAACTGGGGATTGACGCAGCTCACGAGCCGCGACCGCGAAGCGACGCCGCTCCTGTCGGCGTTCGACTTCGAGCAGGAGCCGCGACCACCCGATCCGCTGCCGCTTCGCGCCGATTGCGAGGGTCTGAAGTTTCCCGATCCCCGCCGCTACGAGGGACCGGGATGAGCTCAGTCGAACGGTGAGCCGATCGTCCGAAGGTACGGCCACCCCGCGCGGAAGTGCGCGAACGACGTCCCGTACGGGCATTCGTCGCGGAGCGGGAGCACCAGCTTCTTGAACCTCGGATTCCCAAAGTCGAAGGCGCCGAGCAACGGATTCGCGCGCCGATCGCGCGCCGTCATCGGTTCGAGGTCGAACAGCTGCTCGATGAACGCCAGCACCGAGCTGAACTCGTAGGTCGTGTTGTCGACGTATCCGCCGTCGCGGCTTTCGCCAGACCGCGTGTACGGGCTGATGATGAGTGCCGGGGTGCGCGGGCCGAGACCCATGATGTCCGTCTGCGGCGGAGGCACGGGGTCGTAGAAGCCGCCGAAGTCGTCCCACACCACGACGATCGCCGTCGATTCCCAATATTCGCTCTTCATGATCGTGTTGATCTGGTGCACGGTCCAGTTCTCGCCGGCGCAGACTGACTTCCCGCCACCTGGATGCTCGTTGTACGACTCGGACGGGACGATCCACGAGACCTGGGGCATCACGCCGGCGCGGACGTCTCGAACGAAGTTCTCGGGCGGCTCTACGTTCCTCCACATGGGGCCGCGTCGGACGTGGCGGATCATCTGGAGGGCGTTCATCCAAGCGTTCTCGTTCGCGTAGTACTTCCAGCTGATCCCGGCCTCCTCCAGCTGGTCGGGAAGCACCTCGATGTCGAAGCACAGACGGATGCTTCCCCAGTACTCGGCGAGGTCGTACGTGTTCGATCCGTTCGTGATGTCTCGTTCGAGCTCGAGGATCCGCTCCTCGTCCGCGCGCGCGGCCGGAGGGTTGAACCGTGTCGCGTACTCCGTGGTGTCGTCACAGTAGTTGCCCTCGTGATCCGTCGTCGACTTGTTGTCGACGATGTAGTTCGCCTGCGCCGCAACCGTGTACAGGTGTTCCGGCAGCGTCGGCCCGTACATCGACGTGAAGAAGTGGTCGGCCAGCACGAATCGGTCGGCGTACGCCCAGTAGTTCGGCAGCGTGTCGCGGTCGTGGTAGACGTATCCGGAGAGGTCGCCCCCGAATTCCGCCGCTCGGTCCCCCGACATCGGGATGACCCCGTTCATCCGGTTGAACCCGTTCATCTTCCCGCCGTTGATTGCAGTCAGGCCGCACCGGAAGCAGTGCGTCAAGTCGTGCGGCTGCACGTCGGTCGCGGGCCGGAGGCGGACGATGGGCGCATCGCTGCACCCGTCCTCGGTGCACTCGATCGTGCCGCCGAGCGTCGCACCCTCCGCGCCGGGATACGTCGCGAAGTAGTTGTTGAACGTTCGGTTCTCCTTGACGATGAATACGACGTGCTCGATCGGCGTCTCGCCGGGCACGATCACCGTCGGCTCGGATCCGTCGCCGTTCCCGTCAGGAGGACCACTCGGCGACGGCCCGCCGTTGCCGGTCGCGCTGTTCGGCGATGGAGCAGCCGCCGACCCACCGTTGCCGTCCGGACGTCCCCAAGCCCATACCATCACCGCCGTGAGCACAACGACGACGCCGACGAAGACCAGGAAGCCGCGCCGGCGAGCGGCACGGCGTCGCTGAAAGCGGAGACGGCTTCGCGGCACGGGCACGCGGGAGCCGGGCCCGGGCGTGTAGCTCACGTCGAGAGCCTAACGTCGGGCGGCGACGGGACCGCCCCAGTATCAGGAACCGGGCGAACGCGCGTCCAACCAACCGCCGTCGCGTCCATGGCGTGCGGCGACGATCCCGGCCGAGATAGACAATGCGATCTCATCGGGTGTCCGTCCGCCGAGATCGAGGCCGACCGGTGAACGGATCCGCGCCAGCTGCTCGTCGTCGAATCCGCGTTTGCGAAGGTCCGCGACATACGGCCCGACGTGGCGACGGCTCCCCATCACCCCGATGAACCGCGCGGGTGTGCGCAGAGCCTCGGAGAGCGCATCGGCGATCCCCGGCGCGTCGTGATCGGTGAAGATCACGTCGGTACGAGCGTCGAGGCGAGCCTCGGCGATCGAGGAGACCACCCGTCCGCCTGCGCGATCGTCGGCTCCGACCCGCTCCGCCCGTGGTTCGACGAGGATCGTCTCGTCGCCGAGACGAGTGGCATGACGCCGAAGCTCACGCGCGACGTCGGTTGCGGAGACCACGACGAGCCTTGACGTTCGGGCAGGCGGCTCGAAGATCACGAGCACTTCGCCGCTCTCGTGTCGGTACCGGCGCGTCTGCGGTTCACCCGTCTTCGCGATCTCGGCCGCGTCTCGCACCGCCGCGTCGTCGAACTCGGCACAACCGAGCGTGCCGTGGACCTCGCCGCCGGGATCGATCCGCATCGAGTTGCCGACCTTGCACGGCGGCGCGCCCTCGACCTCGACGGCGCGGACGTCGACCCATGCACGTTCGTCGTCGTGCGCATCATGATCTGCATGCCCCGTTGGGTGATCGCCCGTTCGCCCGCCGAGCAGTTCGATCGCGTGCGGAACCACGGGGAGAACGGCCTCGAGACCCTCGCGTACCCCCTTGGGGCTCCCCGGCAGGTTCAGGACCAGCGTCGAGCCGCGGCTTCCGGCGACGGCGCGAGAGAGCGCGGCGAGCGGCGTCTGTTCCAGGCCCGTTCGCCGCATCAGCTCGGCGAGCCCGGGCGCCTCTCGGTCGATGACTGCCCGTGTCGCTTCGGGCGTCACGTCGCGGGGGCCGAACCCAGTTCCACCGGTCGTGACGACGAGGGCGGTCCGATCTCGATCGCTGAGTTCGCGAATGGCACCCTCGATTCTCTCCCGCTCGTCCGGCACGACGACGCGCCGGACCACGTCGAGGCCGTGCTCGGCGAGCAGGGACTGCGCGACGTCGCCGGACTCGTCGGTGCGCGTGCCCTGCGATACACCGTCGGACACCGTCACGACCGCCGCGGAGCGACGAAAGCCTTGCACGCGCCTCATCCTGTCAGAAAGGTCGGCCCGGGCCGCTGACGGCACCACGTCG